>NZ_LUFI01000071.1:0-174386 GCF_005281675.1 Sphingobium sp. MP9-4
GCGCCTGCGATCACGCAGAATCCCGACATCCGTTATCTGGGACGCCTGCTGGGCGATGTCATTCGGGCCTATGGCGGGGAGAAACTCTACAAGCAGACCGAATATATCCGCTCCGCCTCGGTCGACCGTGCGCGCGGGCTGCAGGGCGCTGACCTGACCGACACGGGCCTCGATGCCCTCAATCTCGACGACACGCTCAACTTCACCCGCGGCTTCATGCTGTTCTCGATGCTCGCCAATCTGGCCGAGGATCGGCAGGGCGTGGCGGCGGAACCGGGTGCCGATGTCGCGTCGGCGGTGGCCAAGCTCGAATCGCATGGCATCGGCAAGGATGCGGTGCTGGAATTGCTGTCGCACAGCCTGATCGTGCCGGTGCTGACCGCCCACCCGACCGAGGTGCGGCGCAAGAGCATGATCGACCACAAGAATCGCATTGCCGACCTGATGCAGCTCAAGGATGCCGGGCGGACCGAGACGGATGACGGCGAGAATCTGGACGAGGCGATCTTCCGCCAGATCGCGCTGTTGTGGCAGACGCGGCCGTTGCGCCGCGAAAAGCTGTTCGTGCAGGACGAGATCGACAATGTCCTGACCTATTTCCGCGACATCTTCCTGCCGACGCTGCCGGCGCTCTATGGCCGGTGGGAACGGGTGCTGGGCGCGCGGCCGCACAGCTTCCTTCGGGTCGGCAACTGGATCGGCGGCGACCGCGACGGCAACCCGTTCGTCCAGGCGCCGCAGCTGCGATCGGCACTGGGCCGCGGCTGCGAGGCGGCGCTGGCCTATTATATGGAATCGATCCATGCGCTGGGCGCGGAACTGTCGGTCTCGACCGAACTCGCCCATGTGCCCGAAGCGGTGCTGGCGCTGGCGGAGGCGAGCGGCGACGCGTCGCCCAGCCGGCAGGACGAGCCCTATCGCCGGGCCATTTCGGGCATCTATGCGCGGCTGGCGACCACCTATGTCCATCTGGTCGGCAAGGCGCCGCCGCGCCCGTCGGCGCTGAAGGGCGAGCCTTACGCCGCGCCGGGCGATTTCCGCCGCGATCTCGTCACTGTGGCGCAGGGGCTGGCGAGCGAGGGCGATGGCGCGCTGTCGACCGGGGGGGCGCTCGGTCGGCTGATCCGCGCGGTCGAGACATTCGGCTTCCATCTCGCGACGCTCGACATGCGGCAGAATAGCGACGTGCATCAGCGCGTGGTCGCCGAACTGCTGAAGGTCGCCGGGGTCGAGGCGGATTATGCCGGGCTGGACGAGTTTGCCCGTATCGCCCTGTTGCGCAAGGAACTGGCGACCAACCGGCCGCTCGGCACGCGCTTTGCCGAATATTCCGAGGAAACGGCGTCGGAACTGGCGATCGTCCATGCCGCCGCCGAGGCGCACCGCACCTATGGGCCGCAGTGCATCACCCATTATATCATTTCCAAGGCCGAAAGCGTGTCCGACATGCTGGAGGTCAATATCCTGCTGAAGGAAGCGGGGCTGTGGCGCGCGCCGGAAAATGGCGACCCGGCCAAGGCGGCGATCATGTCGATCCCGCTGTTCGAGACGATCGGCGACCTTGAGGCCGCGCCCAAGATCATGACCGCCTATTTCGGCCTGCCCGAAATCGCCGGGGTGGTGCAGGCGCGCGGCCATCAGGAAGTGATGATCGGCTATTCCGACAGCAACAAGGATGGCGGCTACATCACCTCGACCTGGAGCCTCTACAAGGCGAGCCAGGCGCTGGAGCCGGTCTTTGCCGAGGCTGGCGCGGCGATGCAGCTGTTCCATGGTCGCGGCGGCGCGGTCGGGCGTGGTGGCGGCTCCGCCTTCAAGGCGATCCAGGCGCAGCCGCGCGGCAGTGTGCAGGGGCGCATCCGCATCACCGAACAGGGCGAGGTGATCGCCGCCAAGTTCGGCACGCGCGACGTGGCGATGACCAATCTGGAGGCGATGACCAGCGCGACCCTGCTCGCCAGCCTGGAACCCGAGGGCGTGTCGGCGAAGGATGCCGCCCGCTTTGCGGCGGCGATGGACGAACTGTCGAAGAACGCCTTCACCGCCTATCGCGACCTGGTTTACGGCACCGAGGGGTTCAAGGAATTCTTCCGCCAGCTGACCCCGATCCAGGAAATCTCCGGCCTCAAGATCGGGTCGCGTCCGGCGAGCCGGACCAAGAGCACCGCGATTGAGGATCTGCGCGCCATTCCCTGGGTGTTCAGCTGGGCGCAGGCGCGCGTCATGCTGCCGGGCTGGTATGGTTTCGGCCATGCGATCGCCGCGTTCGAGGACAAGGCGCTGCTGGCCGACATGGCGCAGCACTGGTCCTTCCTGCAGTCGGCGCTGGCCAATCTGGAGATGGTGCTGGCCAAGTCGGACCTCGGCATTGCGGCGCGATATTTGCCGCTGGTCGAGGACCAGGCCAAGGCGGAAACGCTGTTCGGGCGTATCCGCGAAGGCTGGTCGCTGACCCATGACGGGCTGCTGGCGGCCACCGGCCAGTCGCGCCTGCTGGAAAGGAGCCCGACGACCGAGACGTCGATCCGGCTGCGGCTTCCCTATATCGAGCCACTCAATCTGCTGCAGGTTGAACTGCTCAAGCGCTATCGCGCTGGCGAGGATGATGCCCGGATCAAGGAAGGCATCGAACTGTCGATCAATGCGATCGCGACCGCGCTGCGCAACAGCGGCTGAGGTGATCAGATCTGTATCAAAACGCGAAAGTGGTCGGCGTCATGGTGGGTAACGGCGTGCAATCCCATCGAACCGAGTATATTCAGTTTGTGGTAGCTTGTGCGGATGACGAGGGTTTGCGAAGGACCCATAATCTTATGCCGCACAGCGCGGCGCGTTGACGGATGTCATCAGCACAAAGCCAACCATGCCTCAAAATATATCGCCCTGCAGCGGGAGCGTGAAGAAATGGCGAACTGGCACCATGAACGTGATCCACAGTTTAAGCTGCTGCTGCTGCGCAATCGCACGTAGGAGGTCGGTCTTTCCGTCCAAAGCGGCCGATCGCTGTCGCAGGATTTCCAGCATCATCTCGGCCGCTCGCTAGGCCGGGGCCTTTGGCTCTAGGCTCCAACCATGATCCAACAAGACCCCCAACAGGATGATCCCGTAGAAGCTTTTGATGCTGTGCGTCGGGAACTGAGCCTCCTGCGTCACGCGCTTGAAGGCCTTACAGCTGCGAGGGAGAAGATCCCCGATTACAGCGCGACATTGGCGCAAATCAACAAATCGCTCGACGTGCATGCGCATAAGCTCGACATGATCCAGAGCCGTCCGGCGATGGAGATGACGCCTGAAGCGCTGGTGGAGCGGATCATCGCATCTGCGCAAATAGCGAGGGCGGAAGACAGAACGATGCTGCATGAAGCGCAAGACGGGTTTTCTCGGAAGGCCTCGCAAATAGACCGGATGATAGCGCGCGGACGCGGAGCGGCCGAGCAGGAGATTCAAGTAATATTATTCTGCCTGGGCGGGTTCCTGTCCGGCATTCTGCTTTGGACGACCCTGCCCGGCGCCGTAGCTCGATCCTTGCCAGAAAGCTGGCATGTGCCTGAAAGGATGGCTGCCCGCATGATGGGCATGAAGCAGATCGATGCCGGACGTCGAATGATTGTTACGGCACCGGAGCGAATCGATGAGAATGTTGTAAATGCTATTGGAGATAATGCTTCAGGAATCGCTCATCCTGCCACGGACTGATTGGCGAGACACAATATCAGACATTATGAACAGCCACCCCCCTTGCTCGGGTGAGAAGCGCTGCTGTCGTCTACAGGCACAATGTCCCGGTCTTGCATGCTGGATGCTGACATCCGGTCAGTTCGCAGCATGCGTCTTCGCAAAACCCGTAAAATATGCGCGCAACGTAGGGTCTGAGATAGGGGCAACCAGGGCGTTGACCTGCTCTTCCAACGAACCGCTAACCGAACCGGCGGCATCTACAACCTGCTCGAAACCCATTGCCCACGACCCAAACGCCCTTGACCCGACCTCCTTGTCGTGGAGTTTAACAAGAGCAAAATGACGGGGATCATGCCTTATTCGCTCATATGTCGCGGCAATAGCTTCGTCGGCACCTTCAAGCACTTGAAGGAAGCGGCGTCCGCCTACAATCAGCAGGCCGGTGATCCCGACACGGGAATTTGCCTCGCGCGCTTTGAGCAGAAGGTCGTCAAGCTCGGACGCATGCAAGATGGAACGGGCCGTGCTGATGTAGAGTAGGCGCTTCATATCATCTCCAATTTCGAGACGCCTCCTACACCCAGGAAAGCGAAGAGAGGATTAACGAAGCGTTTAATCTATGTTGGTTTCTGAAGGTTTTTCGTAACTTAACTGTCCGTTTAACGGGCTGCATAGCTTGGTGCTTTACCTGATTGCGAAGTCGCGTCATCGCGCGCCACTTTATCCTGTGAACGCCGGTGGATAGTTCACGGGAGAGAAGAATGGAGGGCAAGAAAATGGACAAAGACCGTTTCGGCTACCTCGCCATATGGTCCAGCGTGCTTACCCTGCTTGCTGGTTGTGGCGGTTCCGTAACAAATCAGAGCGAACAGGTCTCGGGCAGGGCGAGCGTCAGCAACACCGTTTCTAATGTTGCGGGGGCCAAGAAGGAGAGTGCACCGTATGCCCGGCCGGAAGAAGCGGCCAACGCAGGAGTAGCCGATGTTCCCCGCTCCGAAATGCGATATTGTCGGTTCGAGGTTGAAGGCAAGGTTCACGTCAACGAAAAATGCGAAGTCTATCCAATGGGAGACGGCGGTTACACTCTGAACGCGTGGAGCTCGGGCAAGCCCAAGAACTCACATTTTGCCGTTGTCATAGTCGACGGTGAAGGGAAGGGAGACGCCAGCTGGAATGCGGATCCCGACGACGACAAGGCTATGGATTCTCTTGGAACCGTAACGTTCGAAGAAGGTTGCTGGGTCAATAAACGCACAAGAATTTGTGCGAGGTGATTGCAAGCCCGCGATATTCGCAAGTGGTATGGAAAATTCTGCGACGTTGAGATCGCCGACGGTTCAAGGCTTTCACTAAAATATTACGGAACATCTTTGAAAGCTGCATAATGCCGATCGCGACGTGTTTAGGAGAATGGGAGTGGATGCGGTCTTCGCAATTCATGCAGATATTCAGCACAATTTGATGCGCGTGGAGATGTCGGGGTTTTTCGATGAGGCAGACGTTCATCGCTTTTCGGCTAGTGGATTGACTCCAACGTTTGGAACCCTCGATTTCGAGCCGCGATGATTTCATCCGGATTGGCCTTCCAGATGAAGGGCTTGGGGTTATCGGCATTGTACTCCCGGATGAACCGGTTGATGGCAGCCTGGAGGTCGACGACGGAGTGGAAGACGCCGTGCTTGAGGCGCCGTCTGGTCAGCTTTGCGAAGAAGCCCTCGACGGCATTGAGCCATGAGGAAGAAGTTGGCGTGAAGTGGAAAGTCCAGCGCGGATGGCGGGCGAGCCACTCCTGGACCTTGTCCTTCTTATGTGCGGCATAGTTGTCGAGGATCACGTGGATCGCCTTGTCCTTGGGCACTTCGCGCTCGATCCGATTGAGGAAGCGGATGAACTCCTGGTGGCGGTGACGCTGCATGTTCTGCCCGATGACGGTTCCGTCGAGTACGTTGAGTGCAGCGAACAGCGTGGTCGTGCCGTGGCGCTTGTAGTCATGGGTCAGGGTACCGGCGCGGCCCTTCTTCATCGGCAGGCCGGGCTGGGTGCGGTCGAGCGCCTGTATCTGCGATTTCTCGTCGATCGACAGGACCACCGCATGGGCGGGCGGATCGACATAGAGGCCGACGATCTCGGTGAGTTTTTCGGCGAAAGCCGGATCGTTCGACAGCTTGAAGCTGCGCCAGCGATGCGGAGCAAGCCCATGCGCCTTCCAGATCGACTGCACTGTCGAAACGGCAAGCCCGACCGCTTTGGCCATCGCGCGCGCCGTCCAGTGGGTTGCCTCATGCGGCGGCGGTTCCTGCGTCAGCCGGACAATCTCGGCCACGCGCTTGGGTAACACTGGCGCCTTGCCGGGCGGACGGGACTTGTCGCGAAGAAGACCATCGACACCTTCGTGCATGAAGCGCTCCTGCCAGCGCCACACGCAGGTCTTCGACTTGCCTGTGGCCGCCATGATCGCCGAGGTGCCCAAGCCATCGCTGCTCAAAAGCACGATACGGGCGCGCCAGACATGTTTCTGCGGACTCAAGGGAGCCGACACGATGTCGTCCAGGCGTTGACGGTCGGAAGCCGAAACGGTGAAGCTGATCCCATCGCGCATCCTCCGAGACTGGCACGCCTGCAAGCCGGTGGGAATCCCCAGCAGGACTCCTTTGTTCCGGTCAATCCACTAGGTATCGCGAAATGCTGCTGAAGCTCAGAGCACCTGGGCATCTGACTTTGGTAGATATCAGAAACATGAAAATTCAGCCTCAGGCGGTCGTGGAAGCGTTTTCCTCTCTACTTGCGTCGGCAGATGTGCGCTCGCGACGCCTTGCTTTCGTTTGTAATTCTACCCTGGCTCGCCTTCAGGCGCAGCGATTGACCGATCGCGAGGGCGTCAAATTCTTTGATAATGAGGCCGACGCGGAAACTTGGATCCTAAAGTAAAAAGCTTGGCCTGAAATCCCGCGTTTACGCTCGTTTCGTCCAGGCGGTTGCGCGAGCGTAGGAAGTTGGGGTCATCGGGAACGGTTTACGATCTCGGTTTAGGCCCAGATCTACATCCTGCGCGGCGCAACTTAGCCACTTTCCTAGCGTTGAAGGGAGCGAAAGAAGGAGAGTAGCATGCCAGTCGATACGCACAAACTGAAACAGCATATGTGGGACAAGCTCGAGAATGGGCCATTTCTCATGGTCGGTCTGGCGGATGGTCGAAGCCATTCGGAGCCTCTGACCGCGCAATTGGACAAAGATCAGGTCGACACAATCTGGTTCTTCATCGGCAAGGACAATCGTTTGGCAACTGGCGGGCCAGCGATGGCGCAATTTGTCTCCAAGGGACAAGATTTCTTTGCGTGCCTGTCTGGCAATGTCACCGTCGATAATGATCCGGCCATGATCGACAAGCTCTGGTCTAAAACCGTCGAGGCATGGTTTCCGGGAGGCAAAAATGATCCCAACCTCGCGCTCCTTCGCTTCGACATCGATGACGCGGAATTGTGGGAAACGGACATGTCGCTCAGCGGGAAACTGAAAATGCTTTTTGGCGGCACGATCGAGGGTAGCGAGGAGGGGAGCCACGCAGTGGTCCCAAATACCGTCGTCTAACGCCGTTGACGTGTCAGCACAGTGGCGAACCAAAATTTCCATTCGCCACGATCCAGCTGCAACTGATCGAATTGGCGCAACGACTAGCAGGATCGGGTCGTCGATCTGACAGTTGTGAGGCTTCTAACAAGGAGAGCATCATGAGCACTGAAAAAACCGTTTCGACGCTGAACAGCCTTATTCAGGTTACCCTGGACAGCATGAAGGGCTATCAGGATGCGGCGAAGGATGCGGAGAGCACGCAGTTTGCTACCATGTTCGCCGAGTTCGCGCGCGACCGCAGTGCCGCCGCCACTGAACTGCAGGCCGAGGTGCGTCGCCTCGGCGGCGATCCGGAGAGCGATAGTAGCTTCCTGGCGGCGGCTCACCGCACATTCATGGATTTGAAGCAGGCTATCACAGGTAAGGATGACAAGGCGATCATCCAGGAAGTCGAGCGAGGCGAAGACCACATCAAAGCCAAGTATGAAGATGCCTTGGGGCACGCCGATCTTGATCCGGCGTCGCGTCAGGTCGTCGAGCGCGCTTTTCATTCCGTGCGTGAAGGGCACGATAAGATGAGCCAGCTCAAGCACAGCTTGGCCTGAAATATCGATAAGGGGCCGTCCGTCACGTTCGGCCCCTTATCCAAACACGCATTGATTTCACGCCGCAATGTTCAAATCATAAGAAAATCCGATTTCAGTAATAGCCGTTCTCATAGTATATTTTTGCATGGCTGATACATTGCTAAAAAATTGTATTCTATTTTGTATTGGGGGTATCCGTGGGGGTATCCTTCATGGATATTCTTATAAAATCGTTGTTTTTCAAAGTGTTAAACGTCGTTCTAAGTAGATGCCGGGCCCACCATTGTCTCCAAGCTGTTGAAAGGCTTGGAATGCGTTGAAAGATAAGGACTTTTTGCGGACGTCTGTTACATCTGTAACAGTTGTCGAAGCATCCAGTCCTATTTCGCTAATGGCGGCGAAGTTTCTTATTCTCGGCGGATTGTGCCCGATAAAATGCGCGCTACCCTCGGTAAGCATGAAATCATGCTGTTCCTGTGGGCTAAGGATAAAGAGGAAGCCAAACGGCTCATCTCGAAGAAATCCTCAAATCCGACGCGCTGTTTGCCAGTGAAAGTCGAGCATGAACGAGGCGCTCTACGAGCAACGCAGCCTCATCGAGCGCATGCGCGGCCACCGCAAGATCAACTGCGCCACCGCCAGATACTGGCTCCAATTTGTCCAGGACGCCGGGCATCATGAGTCTATGCGCGACACCGAAGGTGATAAATCAGTCAGCGCAAACGCAAGGTAGGGCCGCGCACCCCGCCACAACGCGCACCGGATTGCACCGCGCCATTGCGCCGTCCGGCAGCGTCACCGAAAAGCCTCTGCGCAACGGATCGGGCGCGCCGGGATAATAGTCCGTGCTGAGCGCCTGGGCGCCGCTGTCCATGGCCGCCCGTGCCTTGCGATAATCGCCGGCGCGTGCCTCCACCGTATTGGCATCGGTCCGCGTGCGCACGATGACGCCCTGCTTCATCCATGTGCTGATCTTGGCACCATCGACCAGCGGATCCTGCACAATCTGGATTGCGGATTCGGGCTGATCGTCGGGATACCAGCCGAATATCGCCCGCCCCGCCAGCGAAGCATGGCCATCGCGATAGACGTTGGAGACTGCATCGCGCACGTCGAGCATGATGTAAATGCGGCCTCGCGCGGCATCCAGGCTGTTCCATCCATGGGTACGCACGGCATCGCGCAGCGTCCTGGCTTTGCCGCGCAGCTCATCGGCCTGATGAGCCGCTTGGATCCCTTAACCACACCCCTCTAGCATGCGCGCCTTTAGTCGAAGTTAATGACCCAAAAAATTATGTATTTTGCAGATCCTGTCGCGTCACAAGTTCTTGATCGCATGCGGATATCTGGAAAAGACAGCGATGTTATTTTCCGCTGCGGGAAGGCGAGGGGGAATTCCGGTCATCTTTTAACGCCCCTTTACGGCCATTCAGTCACCGATTTTCCGGTCCAGGTCGCGGCCAACTCGCTATGCTGCTCTGGATGCCCGGCACTGGCCGTAAGGAGAATGGCTGCGTTCCGCCGATTGAGTGTCAGCCCCATGTCGTTTGAGAATAGCGGCAGAGGAACCGTCCGCGCCCCTACCAGGCGCATCGAGCCGCGAGCTGTCCGATTTCGAAAGGCAGGGGGGGAGAGGGGGGGGGGCATTCCGCAGTCGGGAATGCGCCCATCATCGAGTTTCAGTGGGCCCGATCGAACGCAATGGCTTCGAGTTCGGCCTTGACCTCCTGCGACAGATCCAGCTCCACTGCTGCCAAATTCTCGGTCAGATGCGCGACATTGGACGTGCCGGGGATCAGCAGCATGTTCGGTGCGCGCGCCAACAGCCATGCAAGCGCCAGTTGCATCGACGTAGCGCCCAGGCGATCCGCCAAATGGGCCAATGCCTGCGATTGGATGGGCGAAAAGCCTCCGAGCGGAAAAAATGGGACATAGGCGACGCCCTGGCGCGTCAAGTTGTCGATCAGCGCGTCATCCGCGCGGTGCGCCAGGTTATACTGGTTCTGGACGCACGCGATCGGGACGATGCGCTGGGCCTCCGCGACCTGGCTCTCTGTCACGTTGCTGAGGCCGATATGTCGAACCAGTCCTTTCTCGCGCAGCTGTGCAAGGGCGACGATCTGCGCCTCGATCGACCCTTCCGACGGCGCGTGGATGTCGCCCATAATGCGCATGTTGACCAGGTCGAGAGTGTCGCGGCCAAGGTTTCGCAGATTGTCTTCGATGCCCTGCTGCAATTCGGCGGCACTTTGTGCCGGCAGCCATGAGGCGTCCTTGCCGCGGATCGCGCCCACCTTGGTCACGATCAGGAGATCGTCGCTATAGGGATGAAGCGCATCGCGGATGATCTGGTTGGTCACATGAGGGCCATAGAAATCGCTTGTGTCGATATGGTTCACGCCCGCCGCAACTGCCGCGCGCAGGACCGCGACGGCGGCATCGCGATCCTTGGGCGGGCCAAAGACGCCAGGCCCAGCCAGTTGCATCGCGCCATAGCCCATGCGGTTCACGAGATGATCGCCCAGCTTGAAGGTGCCGGCTTTGCGAAGATCCATCATGTCCTGTCTCCTCATTTGGAGACCGCGATATGGGCTTGTGGCCAGCGAACGATAAGTCGTAGTAATCAGAACAAACTGTACGGATAATCGAACAATGGCGACGGAACTCGATGATCTTGCCACCTTCGTGGAAGTAGTGCGGGCAGGAGGCTTCCGAGATGCAGCCCGTATTTCGGGCACCTCGGCATCTGGGATGAGCGACGCGCTCAGGCGGCTGGAGGCCCGGCTAGGCGTTCGTCTCCTCCACCGCACGACGCGCAGCATGGCCCTGACCGAAGCGGGCGCGCGGCTATTCGAGCGGCTGTCGCCGGCGCTTTCGGAAATCCGCGACGCGCTCGATGTCGTCAACATCTTCCGTGACAGACCCGCTGGAACATTGCGTCTGAATGTTCCAGCTAATGTCGCCCGCACCGTGCTCCCATCGATCCTCCCATCATTCCTTCGGGTCTATCCCGATATTCGAGTGGAGGTGACGGTAGAGGATGGGTTTGTCGACATATTGAAATCCGGTGCGGATGCCGGGATCCGTTATGAGGAGCGGCTTGAACAGGACATGATCGCGATCCCCATCGGCCCAGCGACGCAGCGGTCGGTTACAGCTGGATCTTCAGCCTATTTCGATCATCATGGGCGCCCCTCGCACCCACAGCAACTGTTGGGCCATAATTGCCTGCGCGGCCGTTTTTCCGGCGGAGCCATGCCGGGATGGGAATTCGAGAGAGAGGGAGAAATTCTCGTTGTCGATCCGACCGGGCCGCTGGTGGTGCAGCCTGGTCTGGCGTGCGAATTGCTGATCGATGCTGCCGTGGCTGGCCTTGGAATTGTGCATCTGTTCGAGGATTGGCTTAAACCGCATATCGAGAGTGGGGCGCTCGAATCCGTTCTCGACGACTGGTGCCAGACCTTCTCTGGTCCCCGGCTCTATTATTCCGGGCGCCGTTATTTGCCGGCGCCCTTGCGGGCTTTCGTGGACTTTGTTCGCTTGCAGCGATGGTAAATGGGGCCGCGTCAGAGCGGTTCCCGTGTTCGTACGCCGGCTGCGATTATCGACCAAAACCCTGCAGGCCCTCGTCCCTTGGAAAGCGGCAACCTGCCCAGAGAGGCGTGGACCTCGCGTTCGCTTGCTGACTTTCCGGTGGCGATGGCAAGATTTCAGTAACCGTCCGATTGGGACCGCCTGCCTAATGGAGCGATAATTTCTTAAGAGACGGTCATAGCGACGTCGCTAACGACGTCTCTTGATCGGGGATTGCGATGAGGGCGGAAATACTGGGTCAGGAACGACGGCGCCGGTGGACGGACCAGCATAGGCTGGAGATCATCGGATCCGTCGGCGTCAATGGCGCGACGCTGGCAGAGGTAGCCCGGCGCCATGATGTAACCCGGCAGCAGATTTACACTTGGCGACATGATTTGAAGAAGCGCGGGTTCTTGCTGGCCCCACCGGAGCCAGTCTTTCTGCCTGTGGAGATGCCTGCCGCTCAGAGCCCTGACGTCGCCCGCAGCACAAGCCCAGGCGGGACGTGCATGGTGGAGTTGCGCCTGACGCAAGGCCGGACTTTGCGCTTTGGAAGCGACATCGAGGCCATCGCCTTGACCCAGCTCATCCGCTGCGTGGAGGCGGCGTGATCGGCCCGGGAACTGGCGTGCGAGTTTATCTGGCCTGCGGCGTCACTGATATGCGCAAAGGCATCTCTGGCCTTGGCCAGCTTGCCCAGACGGTGCTGCGACAGAAACCGGCAAGCGGCGCGGTGTTCGCTTTTCGAGGGCGACGCGGCGACAGGGTGAAGCTGCTGTACTGGGATGGGCAAGGATTTTGCCTGTACTACAAGGTCTTGCAGCGTGGCCGTTTTCCTTGGCCCTCTGCGGCGGATGGGACGGCGCGGCTGACCTCGGCCCAGCTTGCGATGCTTTGGGAAGGCATCGACTGGAGGCGTCCAAATTGGGGCGCGCCGCCTGCTCACGTGGGCTGACTTTTGTTCCTGAATCTACCTGTTTTCATGGATATTCCTGCCCCTGGCTGGTAAGCAGGATCATGCTGAGCGCGGCGCAAAACCTTCCCGAAGACCCAGCTTTGCTGAAGGCGATAATCGCCGACTTGCAGGCGGAAAACGCGAAGCTGGCGGCAACGGTCCGTGCACATGATCTGGTGGTTCAGGCCCTGCGTCTGCGCATTGCCAAACTGAAGAAACAGGCCTTCGGCAAGTCCTCGGAAAAGATCGAACGCGAGATCGAGCAGCTGGAACTGGCCCTGGAGGACATTCTGGTCGCTGCGGCACAAACCGTCGCTTTGCCGAGCGATGTCGAAGAGGATGAAGCCACTGCGCATGTAGACAGCGCACGGGCCATGGCCCGGCGTCCGCGCGTTGCGTCCGACACGCCGCGCGAGCGAAAAGAACTCGACCCGGGCAGCGCTTGTCCCGATTGCGGGGGCGAGTTACGCCTCGTCGGCGAGGACGTGAGCGAAATCATCGAAATGATTACCGCCAAACTGAAGGTGATCGAGGTAGCGCGGCCGAAAAAATCCTGCCGCTGCTGTGAGAAAATGGTGCAGGTGCCGGCTCCGAGCCGCCCAATCCCCGGCAGCATGGCCGGAAGCAGCCTGCTTGCCTACGTGCTCGTCTCAAAGTTCGACGATCACTTGCCGCTGTACCGGCAGAATGAAATCCTTACCCGCATGGGCGCTGACATTCCCCGCAGCACGCTGGCTGACTGGTGCGGCAAAGCGATGCGAACCCTGCAGCCCCTGATCGAGCGTATTGAGGCATCGGTCCTGGCCAGCATCGTCATCCACGCCGATGATACACCGATCCAGGTGCTGGATCACACACGGCGGGCCAAGGGGCTCGGTAAGGGCGTGAAGCAAGGCAGGATCTGGGGCTATGTCTGCGATCAGCGCCCGTGGAACGGGGCGGCACCGCCGGGTGTGGTCTATCGCTTTGCTCCCAACTGGAAGGCGGAGCACGTGCAAAACCACCTTTGCAATGCGAGCGGCATTCTCCAGGCCGACGCCTACAAGGGATATGCGAAGCTCTATGAGCCCGGCGCAGACGGCGAACCGCGCTTCCTGGAAGCTGCCTGCTTTGCCCATTGGCGGCGTGACTTCCATGACATCTGGAAAGCGAACAAATCACCGATAGCGCGAGAAGCCCTCGATCGCATCGGCCAGCTATACGACATCGAGCGTGAAATCGCCGGGAAGCCCGCGGATGTTCGGCGTGCCGTCCGCCAGGAGCATAGCAAACCCAAACTCGAGGCGTTGCGCGCCTGGGCCGAGCAGCAACTCACCCGCATCCCCGTCAAGGGCGATCTGGCCAGCGCCATTCGTTATGGCTTGGGTCGCTGGCATGCCTTCTCATTGTTCATCGAAGACGGGCGCGTCGCCATCGATAACAATGCCGCTGAGCGAGCCGTGAGACCTATTGGTCTGGGAAGACGCAACTGGCTCTTCGCCGGCTCCGAAGCAGGCGCTGAAACCCTGGCACGGGCCATGACGCTTATTGAAAGTGCCAAGATGAACGGTCTGGACCCGCAGGCTTATCTAGCCGACGTGCTCGGCCGTATCCACGATCACAAGATCAACCGGATCGACGAATTGTTGCCTTGGAAATGGAAGCCCTTGGTACCATTGGCAGAGGTAGCCTGATGGCCACGATCACTCACGTGCGCACGCTGGACTATGCTGCCAAAATGCTTGGTGAGGACGTGGAGCTGTTGGAAGCCATCGTCTGGAACGATGACAATCTGACATACGGCAGCATCATCAGCGTTTACACTGGCCCGGATGAGACCATTACGGCCCTCACCGACGATGGCGTCGATGAACTGTCAGATATGCTTCGAGAAGCACGCCGCACCACCCAGACCTGGCACAGCTTTCTCGACGACTTCCTGGACGATCCCGAACTCGCCACTCGCTTCAAGGCCCAACCACCGCGGTAACAATCGGACGGTTACAGATTTCAGGCACCACGAAAATAATCATCGTTGCGGAAAATTTCGGCCATCGCTTCGCACGGTGGTAGATTTAACTATCTTGAATATCTCTAATTTTCTCGGGTTTTTGCCTAGTGGATTGATTTTGACATGTGCATCCCCCGTCGGCGGGGATGGGTCTGCAAATGTCAAAATCTTTTCGGACCACTAGATGCGCCGGTACCGGAAATACCAGAAATTAAGTACAAGAATAAGATATCAATATGAAAAAGCACGATATTACTGCTTATTTCACGATGTAAAATCAGATGCAGCAATCACATAGCAATCACGCGAAGCATCAATTGATGCCGCCCGCGAGAGCGGCATCCGCGGCATACCGGACGACCGGCATTGGTTAGCTCGGGAAAGGTCTCGCTAAGGCCATTTTCTGAAGCTCAGAATATTGTTCAGCTGCGACATGTTTGGCTGCTTTCCGGTCCAAGCCTGCGGCGCGCATCTTTTTGGCGAGGTAGCGTTGGCAAATTTTTTCCCAGCGAGGCCGAAATCCTGTGTCGGGAATTTCGATGACAACCCTCGGCTGCTCGATGGTGTTTCTAACACGGTCTCCCTCGACTCCCGCTTGCAGGTAAAGGCCGCCTGAACACAGGGCTCCCTCTACAAGGATCGAATGGGCTTTCTGAAGTTCGAAGATTATCGCGAAGCTCAGTTCCACCGGGCGAATGAAATTCAACATCAAGCTAACGGTATCAGGCCTAGAAAGTGCTTGGCCCCAGGTAATGGTCACGTCGCCATGACCGGAAAATTGATGAATTCTTATATACTCATTTATTTCTGTTCGGACACTTGTATCAAGTATTACCAGAGGAATTACTCTGCCCTCGTTGACGCCATGCATTGCAATGGCGCCATCACCAGCGATGCATACCGGATTTGCATTGACTGCCTTCCGCCGGAACAATCGGTTCATCAGCTCTCTTCCTGGCGTTGGACGATACGCGGAGCAAGGGCTGAGACCAGATCGTGGGTATCATGGAACTCTAACGCGTAACTTTCGAGTGCCTTGTTGCCGACTACTGCCGCTGTTAATTCGAACACGCACCATCCTGTAACAATATTGTGAGCCCCCACTTTTACAGGCGTTAACAGAGCCTCTCCAAGTGAGGTTGGGAATGCCGATAGAGAAACCTGAGCGATCTTGGCAATCAAAGTGGTTTTATCGCTCATGGTGAACACGGTGCGGAGTTCTATCAGCGCGATCGCATTGTCAGCGTCACTGACATGCTCCCCTGATTGTCACCAGTCAGAGGTAGAGTCCGGCTCCTTCATGATGGTTGGTTGAGGTGATGGCAACCTGTCCGGGGGCATGCCCCCGGACAGGTTGGCCGGCTTTCTCGGCGGGGGTTCTCCCGCCCAGTTTCGAGTGTGGCCTGACGTAGTTGTAATCGTGCCGCCAGGCATCGAGCACGAAGCGAGCATGCGGCAGCGACGTGAACAGGGTCTCGTTGAGGCATTCGTCGCGCAGACGCCCGTTGAAGCTCTCGACGAAGCCGTTTTGCATCGGCTTGCCGGGTGCGATGTAATGCCACTCGACCCGCCGTTCCTGCGACCAGCGCAGGATGGCCGACGAGGTCAGCTCGGTGCCGTTGTCGCTGACCACCGTATGCGGCTTGCCGCGCATCCCAATCAGCCGCGTCAGCTCCCGCGCGACCCGCACACCCGACAGCGACGTGTCGGCCACCAGCGCCAGGCATTCCCGCGTGTAGTCGTCGACCACGCACAGGATGCGGAACCGCCGGCTGCACGTCAGGGTGTCGGAGACGAAGTCGAGCGACCAACGCTGGTTCGGCCCGTCCGGCAGCACCATCGGCGCCCGCGTGCCCAGGGCGCGCTTGCGGCCACCACGGCGACGGACCCGCAGGTTCTCCTCGCGATAGACCCGCAGCAGCTTCTTGTGGTTGGGCGTCATGCCCTCGCGAGCCAGAAGATACCCGAGACGCCGATAGCCGAAGCGGCGACGCTCGGCCGCCAACTCGCGCAGACGCTGTCGCAGCGGACCATCGTCCGGACGCGACGATCGATACCGGATCACCCGCCGGCTCACGCCGACCAGGTTGCACGCCCGACGCTCGCTCAGCCCGTGATGCTCACGGGCATGGGCGACGGCATCCCGCTTAGCGCCGGGCGTCACCATTTTTTTGATGCCAGATCCTTCAGCACCACGTTGTCGAGCATTGCCTCGGCCAGCAGCTTCTTCAGCCGGCTGTTCTCTTCCTCCAGCGTGCGCAGACGCCGGGCCTCGGACACCTCCAGACCGCCATACTTCGACTTCCATTTGTAGAACGTCGCCGAGCTGATTCCGTGGCGGCGGCAAACATCCGCCGTCGCCATCCCAGCCTCCTGCTCCTTCAAGATCGCGATGATCTGCTCTTCGCTGAACCTGCTGCGCTTCATCTTCGTCCGACTCCTTTACGTCGGACTCTACTCAAAATCGGTCACATTTCAGGGGAACACGTCAACGTCTGCTCCCTGAACCTCACGCCGACGCTCATTTAGCCAGGGGCGGTCGAGCCAATACTCACGACTATGATCACTCTCTTTTATGGAAAGCTCGAACAAGGTACGGTCCAGCGACATATCTACCCTCCAAAGAATCTATGCCTACCTGATATCGGCTTCTGATACTTTCAATACGGCCGTCATGAGTTGACAGAAAAGGAAGAAATGGACGGGAATGTCGAGAATGCCAAGATACTGGCTCAATCTACGCCTGTAGCTTCCAAGTTTCTAGCAACGCGGCGGAGGCCGGGAAGAAAGCGTGATCTTAGTTCGGGCAACGATGTTCGCGCGGCCTGCGTGCCGATGTTCACTGCTGCGACCACGCCGGATCTCCCCTTGACCGCAACAGCCACGGAACGAAGGCCTAATTCGAGTTCCTCGTCGACAATAGCGTGACCTTCCTCAGCGACATGTTCGAGTATCTCGAGAATTCTCGATGGTTGTGTCACCGTCTTTGGAGTGCATGCCATTATTTCAGTCCTGCGAAGATAGGCCTCCTGCTCCGATCGTGGCCAGGCCGCCAAAAGGATGCGACCCATCGAGGTGCAGTAAAGCGGTAGCCGGCTTCCTACCCTTAGAGCGATCGACATGATGCGCGAAACCTCTGCACGGGCGACGTAATAGACCTCGTCTTCTTCGATCACCCCGAGCGAGCAGCTCTCGTGGAGCTCGTCTCGCAGATTATCCAGCAAGGGCTGCGCTCGTGCCGCCAGCGAGCTCGATGACATGTAGGCGTAGCCGAGTGCCAAGACTTTTGGGCGGAGGGCATATTGGACGCCGTCCTGCGCGGCGTAACCAAGCCGAACCAAGGTATGTAGGCATCGCTTCACAGCAGGCCTGCTCAATCCGGTCAGCCGGCTTGCCTGCGCTATCGTCATGGGCCGCTGCTCGTTCGCGAAACACCTGAGGACTGCCAAGCCGCGCGCCAGCGACTGCATAAATTCCGGGTCGCCATTTGCCTCAAGGTCGCTGACGTCCATCATCATCAATTCTCCATCAACCGATAATCGGACAATATCATGATTATCGATTGACGCAATTTCTTTGGAGGATCAGATCACGCTGGATTGGAAATCACGGATCTTAGGAGACTCGGATGATCGACAAGGCGGTGGCCAGCGCCGAAGCGGCGGTGGCAGAAATTCAGGATGGCGCGTCGGTCATGATCGGCGGCTTCGGCACGGCGGGGATGCCCGTGCCGATCGCGTGCGTTTGAAGGTCGACCAGTTGGACTATCTGCTGTCATTCGACGTGCCAGCAATCGTCGTTCGTTACGATAGCTCTGATTGCTCCTTTAATTGGGAGTGACGGCCCATTTGAACATGCGGCGAAGTACGGCAAAGACATTTCGCCGATTCGCTGCCTGCGCATCTGGCATCCGATCAAACACTGAGACGACATCCGCGCGAGTGATATTGGGCAGTGGCTTGCTGCCCAATATCGGGGTGATGTGTAGCTTGGCCGACCGCTCGATCAGGTTCGCCCAGCCGGAGCCTCTGTAAGAATTCGCGAACGTGCCCACATAGGTTGAGAAGGCCAAGTCGACTGCTTCGCGGCGCCTTTGGCGGTCAACTTCTTGGGGGTCGATGCCCTGAGCGACAAATATTGAAAGCCTCTCGGCCTCTGTGCGAGCCGTGACGGGTGTCCAGGGAGATCCGTGATTGCCGATGGTGAAGCGGCGGGTTTTCGCCTCGCGGCCGCCTAAGCGGTATTGCAGCACATAGATGGCGTTACCTGCGGTCGTGACCTTTAGCCCGAAGCCCTTGAGATCAACGTCCCAGAGGAAACCGGCCGTGCCCTCGTCGCGAAACGCGTCGACGGTCCTCTTGCTGATCTTCCCAGTCGCCATACGAAACCTCCATCGCACGTCCAGCAATTACCCATATCTGACCTGCTGCTGGCAATCACCTGGCAATCACGGTCGGGCAAAAGGTCGCGTACAATGAGAAAGCGTGGCGTAGCAAATTCCGCAGAAAACTGCCATTTTTGGCCCTAAGTCGTTGGCCTATTTACGCCTGTAACGAAAGTACCAGACCTCATGGCCCAGGCGCCGGGCCTTGGCCTCGTAGCGGGTTTCGGGCCAGCCGCCTGGACGGGTCAGGAAATCCTTGGGATCGCTTGCCAACCAGTCGAATTCGGGATGGCCGTTCATCACCATCAGCGCCCAGCGCAGATAGACCGGATGATCGGTGCCGAAGCGGAACTCGCCGCCGGGCTTGAGCTTCTTCGCGATCATGTCGACCGGGCCGGGGTTCATCATCCGCCGCTTGGCATGGCGCGCCTTGGGCCAGGGATCGGGATGGAGCAGATAAACGAAGCTGAGCGATCCGTCGGGGATGCGGCTGAGAACGTCGAGCGCATCGCCCATGTGCAGGCGGACATTGCCGAGCGCACCGTCGCGAATATGGCCGAGCGCCTGGACCACGCCGTTCAGGAACGGCTCGCAGCCGATGAAGCCATGGTCGGGCAGCATGTCGGCGCGATAGGCCATATGCTCGCCGCCGCCGAAGCCGATCTCGAAATGGAGCGGGCGGTCATAGCCGAACAGGTCGGCGGCCGTGACGTCGCCTTCGGCCGGCACCGATACGGCGGGGAGCAGCGTGTCGACCAGTTCCTGCTGGCCCTTGCGAAGCTTGGGCCCGGACTGGCGGCCATAAAGGCGGTTGAGGGTGGTCGGGTCGCCCGATTTATGCGCGGTCATGGGCGGCTGACTAGCGGGGGCAGGCCGATGGAGCAAGCGGCCTGCGCCCTATCAGTTGGCAACGGCGTCCGGCGACAGGCTGATCTGGCTTTGCTTGCCATAGATGCTGGTGGTCGACAGCGGCTTTTCCGACTGGACGATCTCGATCGCCTGGACCGGCGGTGGCGCGCTGGCATAGCTGGGATATTGCAGCCATTGGTCAAGCGTGCGGACGGTGACCGTCCAGGGCGCGCTACTTTCATCCTTGCCGCCCAGCAAGGCGGTCAGCGTGTCTCGGGCGATGACCAGCATGGTGCCCGAATCGCCGAGCGGGATGGCATAGCTGCCCTCATTCGTCTCGCCCTGATAGATGGGGAGGCGGCCCTGTATTCGATCGGGGTGGACGCAATAGGCCGGGGCGCCCGGGGCTTCTCTATTCTTCGCCGCCTTTTCCCTGACGCTGCGGTCGATATTGCCCATTATCGCGCCGGCAATGACGGACGCGCCGTCCTTTGTCACCTTGTCCGCAGGCGCGCCGAAGACAAGCGGTTGGGGGCAGGGTTTGAGCGGCGGTAGCGCGCGGGGCCAGCCAATCTGGGCTATCATCCGATCCAACAGGGCATCAAGCTGGGACGCATCATGGACGGGCGAGGTGACGCGCAACTTTACCACCCATTCCCCGAGCGCGATGACGGCAACGCCGCTGCTACGGCCGATCTGGGTGATAGTGAAGCTCTGGCGCAGTCCGGCTGGCACTGAACTGCCCGGAAGGGCAAAGGCCACAGGATCGCCCAGGGCTGCGGGGCGCCCGAATTTGTCGTTGGTCGCGATCATGGTGGCCGCGACATCGAACCAGATGGCGGTGGCCGGCATGGCGGCATGATAGACATAGACATTTACATGGGTGCGACTGATCGGATCGTCATAGGCGATCGATGTATCGAGGAGCGCGCCGTTGCTCAGATCCTCGACCGCACTGCGAGCAAAACCGTCAATCTTCGACGGGAAGGCAATACCGGACGGCTTGTGTGTCCAGCTTTTGACGGTCTTTACGGCGATGGGGCTTGGCTGGGCCTGCGCGGATGGGGCAAGGGGCAGGGCTGTTGCCATCGCAAAGCCGCCAACTATCCGCAACCACATGAATATCTGCCCCCTCCCGCTATGCATGCAGGCAAGGTAGCGGGAAGGGGGCAGAGCACAAGGGCCATGGGATGCCGAACAGGGGAGAGCGGCAGGATGGCCCTTGAAGCTGGCTAGCCGTGGTGCGACCCGAAGGCTGGCCGGGAGGCAAGGCCCGACCGGTCTGTCCAGTTCGTCAGGTCACTTGCACTTGGCAAAGCGACCCTTGGCGTCCTTGCAGGGGCCCTTTTTGGGGGCCGCCTTTGGCGGACATTTGACGAACTTGCCCTTCGCATCCTTGCAGGGAGCTGCCAGTGCAGGAGCGGCACTGCCAACCAGAAATGCAAGGCTGATGAAGGCGGTAGCAAGAGGACGGGTCATGGCGTTGCCCTGGGTGGAGGGTGCCGGGCTCGACAGGGGTGCGAGCCCGACGCCCTCTCTATGCGCGGTTCCGCGGGCGCAGGCCAATGAACTTTTCGTCATGTTCCGGACAGGATGGCTCAGCCACGGTCGACATCGGCCGCAGCATTGAACAGGTCGAGCATGGCGCCCAGCCGGGCGGCCTCCTCCTGCGTCAGCCCTTCGTCCCGGTCGAACAATGCGGCAAGCTTTTGCCCGCCGGCGCGGACTGCATCGGGATCGACGCGGGCGAGCAGTTCGGGAATGCCGGCAATCGCGCCATCGGGATCATGGCGCAGCAGCTTGGCCTGCTCGCGCACCAGCGTGCGGAACAGCGGCAGGGTCATGCCCGCGGGCAGCATGTCGATATGCAGCCGGCGCGCCTCCTCGAACCGGCGGGCGTCGGTCTGTTCGCGGGTGCGCAGCACATGGAAGATCGCCCGCAACTGCGCCTCCAGCAGGCCGCCTTCCTGCAGTTCGGCGCTGAGATGGGCCATTTCCTCGGCAACGAAGGCGCGATGTTCCGGCGTGTCGCCGGGGTGATGACGGGGCGGGCGGCCGTCCTGCGGGGCGACGCCCATGGCGGCCTGAACCAGCGGCGCGCCATAGATCGTATCGAAGCTCAATGCCTGGAGCCTGTCGCGGGTATCCCGATAGGCGTCGAGCGCGCCCGCCATCATGGTCGACACCATGGTCTGGCCGGCCAGGAAGCCATTGTCGGGCGCGACCGGGCGCCGATTGTCGCGCACGACCCCGGCCCAGCCCTCGATCAGTTGCGCCATGGGATGGTCGCTCGACCAGCTGTAGGACAGGCGCATCGGGTGCCATTGCGCCAGCCAGTCGGCCAGTTGCGGGCTGGCCATCGCCTGCACCAGCGGCTGGGCGAAGCGGCGATACAGTTCCAGATTGGCTTCCGACGCACGGCGGGCGGCAACGAAGCGCCGTTCGCTGTCGAAATCCTGCTGCACGATTGCCTGGACATCGGCGATGCCGCGCCGCTGGATCGCCAGATACTGGCCGTCATCATCGACCGCGCCGGGCAGGGCGCCGACTGGATCCTGTTGCACCGTCGCCTGATAGAGGCCGGCGGGCAGCACATCGATCAGGTCGATGGCGCTGACAAATTCGCGATGCTCCTTGCGCCCGACGCTGGCCGATACGAAAATGCCGAGATGGCCGATACTGTCATGGGTGGCATAGATGATCGTCTGGTCATGGCTGACGATCTCCGCATCGTTGCGGTAGAGGTCGGTGATCCAGCCCAGGGCCTGCGGTGGCGGCGTGATATTGTCGCCATGCGAGCAGAAGGCCAGGATCGGCGAGCGGATGTTGCGCAGGTCGATGCGGATGCCGTCCGAGGTCAGCAACTGGGCGGTGGCGAGCCGGTTACCGATGAAGAGATTGTCGACGATATACTGCATTTCGACATCGTTGAGATAGACATAGCCGCCCCAATATTTCTCGAAGCCGAGATAGCGAGGGGCTTCGGTATCGACCTTGGAATAAAGGGTGTAATCCTTTTTCCAGAGCGTGTTGGCAGGATCGAGATTTTCGAAATTCTGCACCAGCCAGGCGCCGTCGAAGCGGCCCGCGCCCATGTCGCCGGTCATCGCCGTTGCCCAACTGCCGCCCATCAGGCCGCCGCCATAGCGCATGACATTGTCGCCCGCCCAATAGGAGAGCGGGGCGCCGGCGACGATGATCGGGCCGAACAGCTCGGGCCAGACCGCGGCGGTCATCAATATCTGCCAGCCGGCCTGGCAATTGCCGATCACCACCGGCTTGCCATCGGCGGAGGGGTGGAGTTCGCCGACATGGGCGACGAAGGCGGCCTCCGCGCGCATCACATCCTCCACCGTCTGGCCCGGAACCGGATTGGGAGTGAAGCCGATGAAATAACAGGGGTGGCCTTCGCGCAGGGCGGCGCCGATCTCGCTGTCGGGCTTGAAGCCGCCAATGCCGGGGCCATGACCGGCGCGCGGATCGACGACGATGACCGGGCGCTTGGCCGGATCGACCGGCAAGCCCTCTGGCGGGGTGATGCGGACCAGGCCATAATTGACCTGGCGGGGCAGGTCGGCGCCGGACAGGATGATCTCGCCATCGAAATTCAGCACATGGGGCACGCGTTCGGCCAGATGCGCCTTATACTGGTCGCCGCGCTGGCGCTTGACGTCGGCGAACAGGACGGCGCGTTGCAGCGCGTCGACGCCATAGTCGAAGGCCTGGCCGAACCAGTCGAGCGGCGGCCAGAGCGGGATGGAAGCGGTGGATGTTGTGGGTTCGCTGGTCGTCTTGGGCATGGCTGGCCTTCCGAAACGCGTTCAGACGTCGCGGCGGACCCCCATTCCTGACCGCACTGCATCATAACCCCGAGTCATGACAATGCGATGGAAAATCGTCTTATTTCGACAGGCCGATAACAACTTGTGACGGACATGCGAAAAGGGCGCGGAAAGCATAGCTCTCCGCGCCCCTTGCTATTGGTCGTCAGACCGCAGGCCTCAGGCCAGCTTCGCCTTGAGCGCATCAACCAGGTCGGTCTTTTCCCAGGGGAAATAGTCGCCTTCGGGCGTGCGGCCGAAATGGCCGTAGGCGGCGGTTTTCTGGTAGATCGGCTTGTTGAGGCCGAGATGGGTGCGGATGCCCTTGGGGGTCAGGCGCACCAGCGTCGGCAGGACGGCTTCGATCGCCGAAGCCTCGACCGTGCCGGTGCCGTGCAGGTCGACATAGAGCGAGAGCGGCTCGGCCACGCCGATGGCGTAGCTGAGCTGGATCGTGCAGCGGCGGGCGAGGCCGGCGGCAACGATGTTCTTCGCGAGATAGCGGGTGATGTAGGCCGCCGAGCGGTCGACTTTGGTCGGATCCTTGCCGCTGAACGCGCCGCCGCCATGGGGCGAGGCGCCGCCATAGGTGTCGACGATGATCTTGCGGCCGGTGAGGCCGGCGTCGCCGTCGGGGCCGCCGATTTCGAACAGGCCGGTCGGGTTGACGTAGATGCTCTCGTCGCCCGGCAGCCAGCCTTCGGGCAGGACATCGGCCATCACGCTCTTGACGTAGGCACGCAGTTCGGCGCGGCTGTCGTCATTGTCCATGCCGGCGGCATGCTGGGTCGACACGACCAGCGCGGTCGCGCGGACCGGCTTTTCGTCGATATATTCCAGCGTCACCTGGCTCTTGGCGTCGGGTTCCAGGAAGGGAACGACCTTGCCATGGCGGTCGGCTGCCATGCGTTCCAGGATCTTGTGCGAATAATAGAGGGTGGCGGGCATGAGGTCGGGGGTTTCGTCCGACGCATAGCCGAACATGATGCCCTGGTCGCCGGCGCCTTCGTCCTTGTTGCCGCTTTCATCGACGCCCTGCGCGATGTGCGCCGACTGGCCGTGCAGATTGTTCTCGAAGCGGAAGGTCTCCCAGTGGAAGCCGTCCTGCTCATAACCGATGCGCTTCACGGTCGCGCGGACGGTCGCCTCGATCTCTTCCTTGGCGCCCGGCGCCCATTCGCCATTTTCATAGACGCCCTTGCAGCGGATTTCGCCGGCCAGGACGACGAGCTGGGTCGTGGTCAGGGTTTCGCACGCGATGCGGGCTTCGGGATCCTTGGACAGGAACAGGTCGACGATCGAGTCGGAAATCTGGTCCGCGACCTTGTCGGGGTGGCCTTCGGAAACGGATTCCGAGGTGAAGAGGAATTGGTTACGCATGAGACTCCCGTAAGGTGCTTGCGGACGAATGAACATAAAGAAAACTTTATGTGGCTATTAGCTTTTGCCTCTGCGCAAGGCAAGGGCCGTCCCGAGCAGGATCAGAAGGAAGGCAAAGGGCGCCCAGTTGCCCAGCCGCGCGAACAGGGTGGCAGGCAGCGGCGGCGGCAGGCGGCTGTCGAGATAGCCGGCGCGATGGCTGGACAGTGAATGCAGCACATGGCCGCGCGCATCGACGATGACGGACACGCCTGTGGGCGTGGCGCGGATGATCGGCAGCCCTTCCTCCAGCGCGCGCAGCCGCGCCTGGGCCAGATGCTGGACCGGCCCCCAACTGCCGAACCAGGCGTCGTTGGACGGGTTGAACAGGAAGTCCGGGCGATGGGCGCGATCGACCACCTGGCCCGAGAAGATGATCTCATAGCAGATCTGCACGCCCATCTTGAGCGCGGGGCGGCCAAGGGTGGCGGGCAGGGTCAGGCTCTGCGGGCCGGGGCCGGGCCAGAAATCGACGTCGCCCGGCACCAGCCGCGACAGGCCGATCGGCTGGAGGATGCTGCGCATCGGCAGATATTCGCCATAGGGGACGAGATGCGCCTTGTCGTAGCGGGCGGCAAGCTGGGCATCGGGGGTGACGACGAACAGGCTGTTGTTGGCGCCGGCCAGTTCGGTCGTGCCATAAGGCCCCTTGTCCTTGAAATAGACCTTGGTCGCGCCGGTCATCAGCAGATCGCCCGGCCCCATCAGGTCCGCCAGGCGCCAGCGCCATTCGGGTTCCATGTCGAGATAGGCGGGGATCGCTGCTTCGGGCCAGAAGATCAGGCGCGGAGCAGGGCGAGGCTTGCCCGACAGGGTGGCGAGGGTGCGGAAATGCGCCTGTTCCAGTTCGGCCGAATATTTCTCGTCCTGGCCGATATTGGGCTGAACCACGCGGATCAGCGGCGCGCCGGCGGGCGTCGTCGGGGCGGGCGAGAATTGGCCCCAGAGCGCGAGGGCGACGAGCGGCACGGCAATGGCGGCGGCAGGGCGATACTGGCGGCGCACGGCGAGCAGACACGCGCCGGCGGCGAGCAGCACCAGCGCGCCAAGGCCATAGGTGCCGATCAGCGTCGCGGCGATCGCGGCGCCGGTCGGCAGCAGGGTGACGCCCAGCGGGTTCCAAGCAAAGCCGGTGAAGACGGTGGCGCGCGCATATTCGCTGGCGATCCAGCAGCCGGCGAACAGCAGCAGGAAGGCTGGGCCAATGAAGGCGAAGCGGCGCCCGGCCCACCATGCGCCCAAAGTCGCGAGACCGGGATAGACGGCGAGATAGAGCGAGAGCAGGACCACCGCGCCATAGCCGAACCAGTGCGGCATCGCGTCCTGATAGGTGAAGGCGTGGGCGATCCAGTTGAGGCCCAGGGTGAAATGGCCGACCCCGAACAGCCAGCCGCGCAGGAAAGCGGCGCGGCGGTCAGGCGTGCGCTCGATCAGCAGGATGAGCAGCGCAAAGCAGGCGATGGTGACCGGCCAGAGTTTCAGCGGCTCGAAACCGGTCGCCGAGAGGAAGCCGGCGAGCAGGGCTGCAAGCCGGGGATGGCGCGCGAGCAGGGCGTTCATTTGCGGCGGATCAGGAGATGGTGGCCATGGTGGCGTTGGAGCAGCGATCGCTCTTCTGCCCGCCGCCCGACAGCATCGATGCCGCGACGAAACCGCCGACCACCAGCACCAGGAACAGCGCCGACAGCGGTGCCAGATATTTCTCGATGAACGCCTTGATCGGGCGGCCGAATTTCCAGAACAGGAAGCCGACGATCATGAACTGGAAGGCGCGGGACAGGATGCTGGCCCACAGGAAGGTGAAGAGCGACAGGCCGATGAAGCCGGCGGTGATGGTGATCAGCTTGAACGGGATCGGGGTCGCGCCCTTGATCAGGATGATCTCCGCGCCATAGTCGCGCAGATAGCAGGCCGCGACCGGGAATTTCGCCGACAGGCCAAGCAGATGCAGGATCTGTGCGCCGACCGCCTGATAGAGGAAGTGACCGATGCCATAGCCGAGCAGGCCACCCAGCACCGAGGCGATGGTGCAGATGAGGCCATAGCGGATCGCCTTTTCCGGCCGCGCCAGGCACATCAGGCCCAGCAGCGGATGCGGCGGGATCGGAAAGAAGCTGGATTCCATGAAACTGAAGGCAAAAAGCCAACGTTCGGCGTGCGGGTGAGCGGCCTTGGCCAGCATCCACTGATAGAGCTTGGTGAGCATCGCGAGCGGGCCTAGCTCAGTTGCACGGGAGCCGCCAGCGCTTTTGCCAGGACGACCATTTCGAGCGGCGGATCGAGCGGCACGGGGAAGGGGCGCTTCTCGTCGGTCAGCACATAGCCGCGCCGCTGATAATAGGCAATCAGCTCGGGCCGCCGGTCGATCACCGTCATCTCGATCATGGTCGCGCCGAAATCGCGGGCGGCCTGGTCCTCTGCCGCAGCGATCATGCGGCGGCCAAGCCCGGCGGCCTGAAGCTGCGGATCGATGCAGAGCAGGCCGAGATAGGCGACATCTTCGTCACGCTTGCTGATATGGACGCAGCCGATCGGCATGCCCTTATCGTCGATCGCGACCAGCAATCGGTCGGTCGGGCTGGCGAGAATGGCCTGCAATTCTTCGATATCGGTGCGGGCATCGGTCAGCAGGTCGGATTCGAAGGTCCAGCCGGCCCGCGCCTCGTCGCCGCGATAGGCGTGCTCGATCACGCGGTGGAGCAGGGGCAGGTCGGCGGGGGCGGCAAGGCAGATATCCATGGCCCCGCCTTTAGCGGGGCGGCGATGGCTGCAAAAGTCCCGATCATAGGGATGCGGCGATGCTTGATCGGGACGCTGCGGCCGCGATAGGATCGGAACAAACAGGAGAGCGCGATGCAGGATATGGGCGAGGGCAGTTGCCCCTTCAGCTTCAACATGGACCCGGCCAGTTTCAAGGTCGGCGATTCGGTCAGCTATCGCGTGACCGGCAGTCTGGAAGGCTTTCCCTTCGCCGGGGTGCTGCTAGAAGTGCATGACGATCATGTGGTGCTGACGTCCGATGTCGACGACAAGGCCAGCCGGATGCGCGCCACGCGCGAGAGCCGGCCGGTGGTGCGCGAAGAGGATGTCTGCTGACGATTTTTCAGGGGGCGTTGCTGGTGATTGCAAGGGGGATGTTGGCGTTGGCGCTGGTGAGCGCTGCGCCGGCGATGGCGGCTGAAAAGAATGTCCGATATGCCAAGCCGGGAAATTGGGTGTTGCCACCGCCCGCGCCCACGTCGGGGGCAACGCCGTCCGGGGCGGCGGTGCGTGTCGTTTATTCCGACATCCAGACCCGCGCCAGCGAGCAGGGAGACGAGGTCTATACGAGTTGGCGGATGAAGCTGTTGACCGCCGACGCCCTGGCGGTTGGCAATATCTCCGCGACATGGAATCCGGCGGCGGGTGGCGCAACGGTGCATCATCTGAACATCATCCGCGACGGCAAGGTCATCAATGTCCTGTCGGGCACGCGCTTTGCCGTGGTGCAGCGCGAAGCCAATCTGGAATCCGCTGCGCTCGACGGGCAATTGACCGCGACCCTGCAGGTGCCGGGATTGCAGGTCGGCGACGAGCTGGAATTTGCAGCGACGGTGCGCAGCAAGGATCCGACGCTGGGTGACCATCATTTCGGCTTTTCCATGCTGTCGCCGCTGGGCAATCCGGGCGCCTATCGCATGCGGCTGTCCTGGCCGAGCACGGTGCCGATCCATTGGCAGGCCAGTCCCGACATGGGGCCGATCGTGCCGCAGGCAGAGGGCGACCTGACCAGTATCAGCTATGAACTGCGCGATCCCGATGCATCGCTGATGACCGAAGGCGCGCCCGCGCGCTACAATATCCGGCGCCTGATCGAAATTAGCAATTTTTCCAGCTGGAAGGACATGTCGGCCCAGCTCTGGCCCCTGTTCGATCAGGCTGCCTTGATCGGCGCGGCATCCCCGCTGCGGCAGGAGATCGCCCGCATCGCTGCGCAGAGCAATGATCCAATGGGGCGGGCGCAGGCAGCGTTGCAACTGGTGCAGGACAAGCTGCGCTATGTCTATGTCGGGCTGGGCGGCGGCAATTATCGTCCGGCGACGGTGGATGAAAGCTGGAGCCGGCGGTTTGCCGATTGCAAGGCGAAGACGGTGCTGCTGATGGCGCTGCTGCGCGAACTGGGCGTGCCGGCCGAGGCCGTGCTGGTCAACAGCAATGGCGGTGACGGTTTGGATGCGCGCTTGGCCAGCCCGATGATGTTCGACCATGTGCTGGTCCGGGCACGGATCGGTGATCAATCCTATTGGCTGGACGGCACGCGTCAGGGCGATCGCGATATCGCGCGCCAGCGGCCGGTTCCCTATCGCTGGGTGCTGCCGCTTCGGCAGGAGGGGGCTGGGCTGGAGGCCGTCGCGGCAGGCGTTCCGCGCCAGCCCGATCTGGTCGAATATATCGACATCGATCAGCGCGCGGGGATCGACAAGCCGGCCAAGATCGTCGCCCGCAACATATTGCGCGGCGATGAAACCTATCAACTGCGGGTGCAACTGGCGGGGATGACCGCGCAGGACGCCGACCGGGCGGTGCAGACCTATTGGCGCCAGCAGGCCGGCTGGGTCGATGTCGACAAGGTTGGCTGGCGTTATGACGAGGCCCATGCCGCGCTGGTGCTGACGCTGGAGGGAACGGGTCGGACCGAATGGAAGGGCAGTGACGAGGACGGCTGGTCCCATTATCTGTTCGGCGCGGGCTTTTATGCGCCCGACAATCGCAAGCGGCCCAGGGACCAGGACCAGGCCGCGCCCTATGCGATCAATTTTCCGCGCTTCCGCTGCTATGCCACCGTGCTGCGCCTGCCCCGGCCAACGGGGGACTGGCACTGGAATGTCGCGGGCAAGCGGGTCAATCGCACGCTTGGCGGTGTCGCCTACTGGCGCGGCATATCGCTGATCGACAATGTCGTGCGGTCGGTCCAGTCGAGCCATAGCCTGGTGCCCGAAATCAGCGCGGCCGAGGCCAATATCCTCAATGCCGCGATCCCCGGCTTCAACACCAGCATGACCCGCGTCGATCAGGATTCCAGCTTGCAGGCGGATGTCGGACGCCCGGAACCGATGCTGGCCAAGGGGGACGAGATCGACTGGCTGGACGATGCAACGCCGTGCGACGGGCCGCCGCCCGTCACGCCATAGGGGCGGTCCGTCGGCGGATGGGGGCGATATGGGCGACATTACCGATTTGTCAGCCGCCACGGCGTTGACTGTGCGGTGCCGTCTGGGCATGACGCGCAACGCATAGAGACCGGTCGGCACGCTTGATAATTTCGCATATTCCCTGGGACAAGTTGCGGCAGCGGGCCGGCGGCCTGGCATTCGCGCTGGTGCTGAACGCGATCCTGCTGCTGGCGCTGCTGACGATGGCGCCGCATATCGACCCCAAGAAGGTCGAGGATCGCAATCCGGTGAGCTTCGATATCGAGCCGGCCAAGCAGGCGAACAAGGAAAAATCCAAGGCGCAGAAGGCGGAAAAGCGCGAGCGGGATACCGCCGCGCCCAAGCAGAAGAGCGAGCCGGTGGTGACGCCGCCAAAGCCGGTCGAGACGCCGAGCGTGCAGCCGCCATCGCCTTTCCCCTTCATCACGCTCGACAGCCGCCAGATGGCGGCGGCCGACATCGGCAAGATGGAAAAGAAGACGGCGGGCGTCGGCGACAGCGGCACCGGCAATGCCAAGGCGATTGTCGGGCCGGGCGAGGGGCCGGGCGGCGTGCAACTGTTCGAGGCTGAATGGTATCGCCGGCCGACCCATGCCGAATTGTCGACCTATCTGCCCGCCAATGCGCCGGCGCAGGGCTATGGCCTGGTCGCGTGCAAGACGATCGACCATTATCATGTCGAAAATTGCCAGATGATCAGCGAATATCCGACCGGATCGGGCTTTGGTCGCGCGGTGCGCCTGGCCGCCTGGCAATTCCTGGTGCGGCCGCCCCGCGTCGATGGCAAGCCCCAGGTCGGCGCCTGGGTCCGCATCCGCATCGATTATACCCGAACGGTTATCGGTGGCAGCGCTGGCGCGGATGATGACGGGCGCTGAGGCGCGGTAGGTCGGGTATCTAGCAGAAGCGGACATTCCTCCCCGGCACGGGGAGGTGGCAGCGCGAAGCGCTGACGGAGGGGCAGGTGCCTCTTGGCGCTGCGCTATCCGGCCTGTGCCCCTCCACCACTCGCTACGCGAGCGGTCCCCCTCCCCGTGACGGGGAGGAATGTCTTGTTTCCACCCATTCCCGCCAGGGGCAGGACAATCGGTCCGGCTTGATCCCCTTTGGGCAGCGGCCTACATCCAACGCATGACTATTGCCTCCTATCCGGCGCTGCGCATGCGCCGTACCCGTGCCACCGCCTGGAGCCGGGCGATGCATGCCGAAAACCGCCTGTCGCCCAGCGATTTCATCTGGCCCCTGTTCGTGACCGAAGGGGTCGGCGTCGAGGAGCCGATCGCCGCGCTGCCCGGCGTGTCGCGCTGGTCGGTCGATCTGATGGTGGCCCGCGCGAAGGAAGCGTGCGACGCCGGCATTCCCTGTCTGGCGCTGTTCCCCAATACCCAGGCCGAACGCCGCAGCGACGATGGCGCCGAGGCGCTGAACCCCGATAACCTGATGTGCCGGGCGATCCGCGCGATCAAGGATGCGGTGCCCGATATTGGCGTGCTGACTGACGTGGCGCTAGACCCCTATACCGCCCATGGCCAGGACGGGCTGCTCGACGAGACCGGCTATGTGATCAATGACGCGACGATCGACATGCTGATCGGCCAGTCGCTCAACCAGGCGGCGGCGGGCGCCGACATCATCGCGCCCAGCGACATGATGGACGGCCGCATCGGCGCGATCCGCGAGGCGCTGGAGGAAACCGGCCACGCCAATGTCCAGATCATGGCCTATGCCGCCAAATATGCCAGCGCCTTCTATGGTCCGTTCCGTGACGCGGTGGGATCGCGCGGGTTGCTGAAGGGTGACAAGAAAAATTATCAGATGGACCCGGCCAATGGCGAGGAAGCGCTGCGCGAGGTCGCTCTGGACCTGGCCGAGGGCGCGGATAGCGTGATGGTGAAGCCGGGCCTGCCCTATCTGGATATCGTCGCGCGGGTGCGCGATCGTTTCTCCGTCCCGGTCTTCGCCTATCAGGTGTCGGGCGAATATGCGATGATCGAACATGGCGCCGCCGCCGGCTCGGGCGATCGCGACGCGCTGATCCTGGAAACGCTGATGGCGTTCAAGCGGGCGGGCTGTTCGGGCGTGCTGACCTATCATGCGCTGCACGCGGCGCGGCTGCTGAACGGTTGAGGCGCAGATGACCGATCATCCCGACGTCTCCATCATCCCGCTGAACGGCAAGACACCGCTGATCCACCCCAGCGCCTTCATCGCGCCGGGATGCCGGATCATCGGGGATGTGGAGATCGGCGCGGATGCCAGCATCTGGTATAATTGCGTGATCCGGGGCGATGTGAACCATATCCGCATCGGCGCGCGCACCAACATCCAGGACGGCACGGTTGTCCATTGCGATAGCCCCGGCGACGGCCGGCCGGGCTATCCGGCAGAGGGCTATCCCACCATCATCGGCGAGGATGTGCTGATCGGCCACATGGCGATGGTCCATGGCTGCGTGCTGGAGGACCGGGCGTTCGTCGGGCTGGGCGCGATCGTGATGAGCGGCTGCACCGTGGAGAGCGACGCGATGCTAGCGGCCGGCGCGCTGCTCTCGCCCGGCAAGAAGGTACTGCACCGGCAGCTATGGGCCGGGCGCCCGGCTAAATATATGCGCGACCTGACCGACGAGGCGATCATCACCATGCGCGAGGGCGTCGACCATTATGTCCATAATGGCAAGGCGCATAAGGGCGCGGTGCGCCAGATGGGGTAAAAAATCGACGCATTTCCGGTTTCTGACGGTCCATTGCCGCCAGCCAATTGTCCGACATTATTTTGCAAAAATTGCGTAATTTAGCAATTAATCAAGTTTTTGCGCGGAATGGCAGTCCCGACATTTCATTCGGGATTATCCATGAAATTCCGCAATTTATTTCTGAGGCATGACGGTAGTGTCAGTGTCGTTGCTGCCCTGTCGCTGATCGGCGTCATCGGCATGGCGGGTCTGGCTGTCGATCTCAATCGCGGCTATGAGCGGCGGATCGCGACCCAGCGCGTGGCCGACATGGCGGCGCTGGCCGCAGCCGTCGCCTACAAGGCGGACGGATCGCAGGCGATATTGCGCCCCACCGCGGTCGACCTGGTCACCGCTCATGGTATCACCGATGCGACCATCGACGTCGCACTGCTGGCCGACACGCCCGAAGCCGGGGCCAAGGCGGTGCGCGTCGAATTGACGACGCCGCTACCGCTCAGCCTCAGCCGCATTTTGGGCGCTGCGGCGACCATGCCGGTGAAGGTCAGCGCGATGGCGCGCCTGGCCGGCAGCGCGTCGGCCACACCCTGCATCCTGGGCCTCGCCTCGTCGGGCAATGCGGTCGAGACGCAGGGCGGCGCGACGATCAACGCGACCGACTGTTCGGTGGTCGGCGCCGGATCGGTCAACAATGGCGGGTCGGGCATCACGGCCAAGGAAATCGTCTCGGGCGCGGCCGACATCATCAACAATTATGGCACCTTGTCGGCCGATCTGCTGCGCTATGCCGGCAGCTTTTCCAATCCCAGCTGGAACGGCAATGTCCCGGCGGCTGACAAGCGGATCAACCAGTCGACCGCGATCAGCGACCCGCTCGCCAATTCGATGGATCTCGCCACCGCGCGGCAATTGCTCGGCACCTTCCGCACGCCACGGACCATCGCCAATCCGGTGACACCGGCCTGCGCCGACATATGGACGTTCGGCAATTCGCCCTCGGCCGGTGCAGCCCCCTTCCGTCAGGGCAATAGCGCCAAATTCACCGTGCCCGCCGGTAATTACTGCCTGTCGCGGATCACGATCGACGGCGGCATCACTGTCACCTTCCAGGCTGGCTCCACCGTCACCGTCGCCAATGGCGTGTCGGTTGGTGGCGGTTCGACTGTCAATTTCGGTGACAATGTCTGGCGGATCAATGGCGGCTTCAACAGTGGATCGAGCGGCGTCACCTTCGGCAATGGCGAAGTGTCGATCGGCGCCGGCACGGTCAGCTTTGCGGGCACCAACCGGATCGGCGCCGGCCCTGTCTCGATCGCCGCCAACATCACGCTGTCGGGCGGCACGTCGCTGGCGGTGGGCGCGGGCAGTCACGGCTTCAAGGGGATCAGCGTCGGCGGCGGTAGCTGGATGACGCTGGGCGATGGCGATCTGGACGTCGCCGGCCAGATCAGGATCGATGGCGATTCCACCCTGATCGCGGGCACCGGCAACTACACCCTGGCCAATGCCGGCAGCGACGCCATCACGCTGAGCGGTAGCGGCCGCTTCTTCATGGGCGACGGGCTGTTCAGCGCCAATGGCAATATCGTGACGGCCGGTGGCAGCCGCCTGGTCTTCGGCAAGACCGCCAATCACCTGATCAACGGCAATCTGTCGATCGCGGGATCGGTGCTGTTCGGCGCCGGGCGCTACACGGTGAGCGGCGGCCTGACCAACGGCACCGGTGGCACCACCTGGCCCTATACGTCGCCGATCACCAACCAGAGCTGGGGCCAGGCGCTGGAGGGCGTGTCGGTATCCGGCTATGACATGGCCGGCGTCAATGTCAGCTTCATCCTGGGCGGGACCATCAACCTGGCCGGTGGCGCCAAGACCAAGCTGATCGCCCCCACCAGCACCGTCGAAGGGGCGGCCATCGCCGACATATTGGTCGACAGCCTGACATCGCAGGCGACCAACTGGGGCGCAGGGTCGCAGAATGTCTTTTCCGGCGTCGTCCATCTACCCAATTCGGCCGTGACCATGTCGGGCGGCAACAACAGCCTGTCGGCGGGCCAGTGCTTCACCCTGATCGCCTATCGCGTCACCGCAAGCGGCGGCGCCAATGCCGGCACCGCCTGCAAGTCGATCAGCGATCTGGTCGGCGGCAGCGGCGGCGATGTGGAGCTGGTGGCATGATCGGTGGCTTGCGAAAGCTGCGTCGCTCGGAACGGGGCGTGGCCACCGTCGAGTTCGCGCTGTGGCTGACCCTGTTCTTCACGATCAGCCTGGTCGCGATCGACATTGCCCAGTTCACCATCCAGCGCGGGCGGCTGGCCGAAGCGGTCAGCGGTGCATCGCTGTCGGCCTTCAAGACACGCGACGCGGTGCAGTTCCAGTCTATCCCCGCCTATGTCCAGGCGATGGCGGCGGCGCCGGGGCAAAGCCCGATCAACGTCACCGTCGGCTGCAATGGCGGGACGGGCAATTGCACGAACAGTTCCCGCGTCTGCGCCTGCCTCAGCCAGACGGGCAGCTTCATTCCGACCAACAGTTGCGGCCAGAGCTGTGGCAGCGGCGCGAGCGCGAACAGCCGGTCGGGCTATTATCTCGACATCGTCGCGAGCTACAAGTTCAACCCGCAATTCGTCCCGGCATCGCTCGCGGAAAAGGCGGTCATCACTCAGAAGACGACGGTGCGCCTGCAATGACCCGATGGCTGAACCCTATCCGATCGAACCAGACGGGCGCGGTCGCGATCGAATTTGCGCTGTTGGCGCCTGTCTTCTTCGCCTGCCTGTTCGGCGTGATCGAACTGGGACGGCTGGCCTGGACCAAGCAGGCGCTGCGCGAGGCCGCCTACAGCGCGGCGCGCTGCCATATGGTCAATGACAGCGCATGCGGCACCACGCAGCAGCAGATCAGCTATGCCGTGGCGCGGGCCAAGGCGAACGGCATCGTCATTGCCGCGGCGAATGTCAGCATTCAGGCCAATGTGGCGTGTCGCGGTGTCGGCCAGGCCAGCATGGTCGAGATCAACAAGCCGTTCAGCTCGCCGATCAGCCAGCTCGTGCCACTGCCGACGACGGTGTCGGCGAAATCCTGCCTGCCGGGGCTGGCGGGCTGACAGATGGGCTAATGCCTGCCGCTCCGGTCAGGGCTGGGGCAGGCGGTTCTTCAGCGCGTCGATACGGTCATTCTGGCTGTCGACCATCGACAGGACACTGGCGCGCGCCGCGTCGATATCCGCGACGCCGCCCTTTTCCGATCCATCGGCAACCGCGTTGGAGCGTTCGATGAACAGGGTGTCGAGGCTGGCGAGGGCGGAGACGCTGTCGTTGCGCGCGGATTCGGCGGCGCTGATCGCGACCTGTGCGGCGACCCAGGCGTCGCTCGATACCGATGCGCGGCCGGCGCTGTTCACGGCGCGGTCGGCGCTGGCATAGGCCTTGTCGAAATTCGCGCCGCCGCTTTGCGCCTGGCTGGTGAGCTGGCTGATCTGGGCCTTCAGCTTGTCGTCGGCCGGCACGGGCAGCGGGGCGGCGGGTGCTTCGGCCATCGGTGCGCTTTCGACCGGGCGCTTGGCAAGCGAAGGATAGCTTTCATGCGCGCCGGCGCAGCCCGACAGGATCAGGGCGATGGTGGGAAGGAAGCGGCGCGTGATCATGATCTGCATCTAGGGCGGGACCGAACGGGGTGCAATGGCCCTCTGTCCGGTCCCGCGCGATAGATTAGCGGGGCAGGGCGGCAGCTTCGCGCGCCAGTGCCTCGATCTTGTCGGGATCGACCGGCCCCTTGGGCACGACCCAACTGCCGCCGACGCATTTGATGAAGGGCTGGGCCAGCCATTCGGGCGCGCTCTGGGCGGTGATGCCGCCGGTCGGGCAGAAGCGGGCGGTGTGCAGCGGCGCGGCCAGCGCCTTGAGCGCCGGAAGACCACCCGAGGTTTCGGCCGGGAAGAATTTGAAGTGGGACAGGCCCATGTCCATGCCGCGCATGATGTCGCCGGCCGTGGCGGTGCCTGGCAGGAAGGGGATGTTGGCGGCGATCGCGGCCTTGCCCAGTGGTTCGGTGAGGCCGGGGCTGACGATGAAGCGGGCGCCCGCTTCCATCGCGGCGTCGAGCTGGGCCGGGTTCAGCACCGTGCCGGCGCCGACGACCGCGCCCTCGACCTTTGCCATCTCGCGGATGACGTCAAGCGCGGCGGGGGTGCGCAGCGTGACTTCAAGCGCGGGCAGGCCGCCCTTCACCAGCGCCTGGGCAATGGGGAGCGCATCCTCGACCCGATCGACCACCAGCACCGGGATCACCGGGGCCAGTTCCATCACCTGTTCGACGGTCAAGCTCATGCATTCTTCTCCCTAAAGGCCGCGGCAGCGCCGAACAGGCCGATTTCTTCATGGATCGCGCAGCGGATCGGCACGGTCGCCATCAGGCTCTCGAACCGGCCCTTGGCCTTGAAGCGGGCGTGGAAGCCGCTCTGTTCGAGAAAATCCTTCATCCGCTGGGTGAGGCCGCCGGCCAGTACCACCGCATGGGGGCCATGCGCCAGTGCCAGATCGCCCGCGACCGAGCCATAGCAGAGGCAGAAGCGGTCGAGCGCGCGACGGGCGAACTCGTCGCTGCCGTCGAGCGCGGCCTGCCACAATTCGGGGTCTTCCATCAGCATGACCCGGTCGTGACCGATGGTGGCGAGCGCCTTGTAGATATAGTTGAGGCCCGGACCCGACACGATCCGCTCGGTCGAGACGCGCAGGAACTTGTCGCGCAGATAGTCGAGGATCTTCACCTCGATCTGATCGAGCGGGGCGAAGTCGAGATGGCCGCCCTCGGTTGCGATGACATGGGGATGGCCATCATCATAGGCGATCATCGCGACGCCAAGGCCGGTGCCGGGACCGACCACGGTGACGCCGCCGTCGCGCGGAAAGGGGCGATCCTCGCCGAACAGCAAAGGCAGGTTTTCGTCGGGCAGGCGCGAGACGGCGTGGGCCACCGCCTCGAAATCATTGACCAGGCGCACGGTGCGCAGGCCCAGATCCTCCGCCAGCGTGTCGGCGCGGATCACCCAGTTGCTGTTGGTCAGCTTGATGACTTCGCGGCCGATGGCGGTGGCGAAGGCAATCGACGCGGCGTCGGGCAGCGGGCTGTCGCTATCCTTGCTTTCGTCTTCGACGAACGCGCCCCAGCAGGCCTGGAGGCTGGGATAATCGGCGACCTTGTATTTGCGGACGGTGCCTAGTGTCGGCACGCCCTTGCCGTCCAGCGAGGCGCGGGTGAAGCGCGCATTGGTGCCGCCAATGTCAGCGGCGATGATGTCGGTCATTTGTCTCTCTCTCTCCGGACATTCGTGCCAGCGCATCCTAGCGCGCCGGCGCGAATGGCTGTGCTTATATCGCGAGTTCGGCGTCCATCGCGGCGAGGATCGGCGACGCACCCTGTTCGGCGAGGTCGCTATTGTGGCGGAACAGCGCAAACAGTTCGCGGCCGGTGTCATAGGGCGGGGGCGGGGCGGCGGGAATGTCGCGCGCGTCCCAGGTGGCGGCATCGACCAGCGCCTCGACCTGGCCGCTTTCCGCGCAGACGCGGACGAGGTCGCCATCGCGCAGCTTGCCGATCGGGCCGCCGCCCAGCGCTTCGGGCGACAGGTGGATGGCGGCAGGCACCTTGCCCGATGCGCCCGACATGCGGCCATCGGTCAACAAGGCGACCTTGAAGCCGCGATCCTGCAGCACGCCGAGCGCCGGGGTCAGCTTGTGCAGTTCGGGCATGCCGTTGGCGCGCGGCCCCTGGAAGCGGACGACGACGACGACGTCGCGTTCCAGTTCGCCCGCCTTGAAGGCGCGCAGCACATCGTCCTGATCGTGGAAGATCGCGGCCGGCGCCTCGATCGTCCAGCGTTCCTTGTCGACCGCGCTGACCTTCATCACGCAGCGGCCAAGATTGCCCTGGAGCAGCTTCATGCCGCCATCGGCCTGGAACGGGTTGGAGGCCGGGCGCAGCATCGCCTCGTCGCGGCTGGCGGGGACGTCCTGCCAGACCAGCGCGTCATCCTGCAGCACCGGTTCCTTGCCATAATCGGTCAAATCCTGGCGCGCGACGGTCATGATGTCGCGGTGGAGCAGGCCGGCGTCGAGCAGTTCGCGGATGATGACGGCCATGCCGCCCGCCGCGTGGAAATGGTTCACGTCGCCCGATCCATTGGGATAGACGCGCGCCAGCAGCGGCACCACGTCCGACAGTTCGGCAAAGTCGGTCCAGTCGATATGGATGCCGGCCGCGCGCGCGATTGCGGGCAGGTGGATCGCATGGTTGGTCGAACCGCCGGTGGCCATCAGGCCGATGATCGCGTTGACGATCGCCTTTTCATCGATGCAGTGGCCGAGCGGGCGATAGTCGTTGCCGTCCCAGCCGATGTCGGCGATGCGATGGGTGGCGGCGCGGGTCAGTTCGCTGCGCAGCTTGGTGCCCGGATTGACGAAGGCGGCGCCGGGCATGTGCAGGCCCATGACTTCCATCATCATCTGGTTGCTATTGGCGGTGCCATAGAAGGTGCAGGTGCCCGCGCCATGATAGGAGGCGCTTTCGCTTTCCAGCAGTTCCTCGCGACCCACCTTGCCCTCGGCATAGAGCTGGCGGATGCGGACCTTTTCCTTGTTGGCAAGGCCCGAGGGCATCGGCCCGGCCGGGATCAGGATGGTTGGCAGATGGCCAAAGCGCAGCGCGCCGATCAGCAGGCCCGGCACGATCTTGTCGCAGATGCCGAGCATCAGATTGCCTTCGAACATCGCGTGGCTGAGCGACACGGCGGTCGACAGGGCGATGGTGTCGCGGCTGAACAGGGAGAGGTCCATGCCGGCCTGACCCTGGGTCACGCCGTCGCACATGGCCGGCACGCCGCCCGCCACCTGCGCCGTGGCGCCGATCTCGCGCGCGGCGATCTTGATCTGCTCGGGGTAGCGGCCATAGGGCTGATGGGCCGAGAGCATGTCATTATAGGCGGTGATGATACCGATGTTCATCGCCCGGCCGGTGCGGATGACAGCCTTGTCCTCGCCACTCGCGGCAAAGCCATGGGCGAGGTTGCCGCAGGACAGCTGGGCACGATTGGTGCCCGCATCGCGGCCCCGCTCGATCAGGTCGAGATATTTCAGGCGCGTCGCCGCACTGCGCTCGGTGATGCGTTCTGTGACCTTGGCGATCACGGGGTGAAGATCAGTCATGCCAGCTGGCTCCGTCGCGTTCGATTAGGGCAATGGCCGAGGACGGCCCCCAGTTCCCGGAGGAATAGGTCGACACCTTCATGTGCGCCTCCTTCCATCCGTCGATGATGGAATCGATCCAGGCCCATTGGGCTTCCACCTCGTCGCGGCGGACGAACAGGGTCTGGTCGCCGGCGAGCAGGTCGAGGATCAGTCGTTCATAGGCGATGCGGCGACGCTGGCCGGCAAAGGCGGCGGTCAGCGACACGTCGAGCGTCACTTCCTCCAGATGGGTTTCGCGCTCCAGCCCAGGCCGCTTCGACATGATCAGCAGGCGGATATATTCCTCCGGCTGCAGGCGAATGATCAGCGTGTTCGGCTCCAGCCCCGATCCGTGCCCGTCACGGCCGAAGATCGAATGGCGCACCGGCTTGAACTGGATCATGATTTCGGACTGGCGCGCGGGCAGCCGCTTGCCGGTGCGCAGGTAGAAGGGGACGCCCTGCCAGCGCCAATTGTCGATATGCGCCTTCAGCGCGACGAAGGTTTCGGTGTCGGACGGCTGGCCCAGTTCGTCGGCATAGCCGGTGACGATCTGGCCGCCGACGGCGCCGGGCGTATATTGGCCGCGCACGCTGTGGGTCTTGACCGTTTCCGCGGTCATCGGACGCAGCGAGCGCAGCGCCTTCACCTTCTCGTCGCGTACGGCCGTGGGGTCCATGCGGGCGGGCGGCTCCATCGTCAGGATGGAAAGGATCTGGAGGATATGGTTCTGCACCATGTCGCGCAGCGCGCCGACGCCGTCATAATAGGAAACGCGGCCTTCGAGGCCCACGGTTTCGGCGACGGTGATCTGGACATGGTCGATCGCGGTGGCGTTCCACAGCGGTTCGAACATGACATTGCCGAAGCGGAGCGCCAGCAGGTTCTGAACGGTTTCCTTGCCCAGATAATGGTCGACGCGGAAAATCTGCTCTTCAGCGAACAGGTGGCCGATGCTGTCGTTCACGACCTTGGAGGAAGCGAGATCCTTGCCGATCGGCTTTTCCATCGCGATCCGCGTCTTGGGCGTCAGCAGGCCGGCGTCGGCCAGTCCTTGAGCGGTCGGGCCGAACAGTGAGGGCGGGGTGGAGAGATAGACGGAAATGCCGCGTTCCAGGCGTCCATCGACGCGCTCGGCCAGCTCAGCGAAATGGGCGCCGTTGCTGGAATCGACCGGCTGATAGAGGATCATCGCGCGGAAACGCGCGGCGATGTCGGCATCATATCGGTCGGCCGGCAGGAACTGCTTGAGCGCCGCGCAGACTTCCTCGCGAAAGGCTTCGTCATCCATTTCGGTGCGGGCCGAAGCGATGATCAGGAAGTCGTCGGGCAGCAGGCCGTCCGACAGAAGATTGTAGAGCGATGGGAAAATCATGCGCCGGGCAAGATCGCCGGTGGCACCGAACAACAGGAACGTGGCAGACGGTTCGGTCAAAGGACAGTCCTTCTCCGTTAGTTATCTATATCTGCACGATGCGGCTCTTATACCGGCCATGCTTCGTTACGCAAGCAGGCTATAGGCAGGAAAATGATGCTGCAACTGCGAACGACTCGCGGGAAGGCGGGCGGTCTATGGCGTCGGTCAGCAGGCGGTGCGCAGGCCCCGGCGCCAGTTGAGGATATGCGCCCCGGCCAGCAGGGCGCTGCCGCCGACGGTCCAGATCGCTTCGCTCAATGGGGTGCGGGCCAGCAGCGCGCCCACGGCCATCAGGGACAGGCCGGCCAGGCCGATGCCCAGCGGCAGCGCGGCGCGGTGGCGGCGCCAGCCCTGCAACAGCGCGAACAGGCTGGTCGGCACGGCGATGGCGAACATCAGCAGGTGGAAGGATTCGCCCGGATCGATCCGGGTGGCGATGGTCGGCAGCAAGGCGAAGAGCAGCGGCAGGCCCAGGCAATGGACGGTGCAGAGCGCGGAGGCGCAGATGGCGAAGCCGTCCAGCCAGGAGCGGGGGCGGCCGGCCGGATTAGGTTCCGGCGCTTCGCAATGGGGCATGATAGTTCCTAAATGATATAATGTTACATTTTCATCGGCCATATCGATATGGGGGCATGGGAAGTCAAGGGCAGGGGGCGGAAGGCGTTGCCGGGGCGGTTGGTTGACGGCGCGGAAAGCGCTTTTGTTTCAACGCTATCTTGCCGTGCTGCGGAGCGCGGCCTATCCCGTCTGCCGTCTTTGGGGGGAATAGTGATGAAGCATGGGGTTGCGCGCCTGGCGTTGCTGGCGGGTGGGCTGGCGATGTTGGCGGCTTGTGGTGGTGGCGGGTCCGACAGCGCAGGCACTGCGCCGCCGACGGCGACGCCAACGCCCACGCCGACCGCCACCTGTTCGCTGCGCGAACGGCAGGATTGGGCGGCGGCGACGCTCAAGGAGTGGTATCTTTTCCCCGAAACCTTGCCGTCCGCGCTCAGCCCGGCCGGCTATGCCAGCGTCGACAGCTATATTGACGCGCTGACACAGGGTGCGCGATCGCAGCGGCGCGATCGCTATTTCACCTATCTCACCTCCATCAAGGCGGAGAATGCCTATTATCAGTCGGGGTCGAGCGCCGGCTTCGGCCTGCGCTTCGCGACCGACAGCGGGGGTACCCGCCTGTTCGTCATCGAATCGTTCGAGAACGGCCCGGCGCTGGCCGCCGGCATCGATCGCGGCGCGGAGATATTGGAGATCGGCACCAGCATCACCAACATGCGCAGCGTGTCGTCGCTATTCGCGTCGGGCGGCGCCGATGCCGTGGCCGATGCGATGGGGCCTGATAGCGCCGGCACGACGCGGCTGCTGCGCATCGCCGACGCGAACAGCACCCGCACGGTATCGGTGACCAAGCGCGACTTCGACCTGATGCCGGTATCGAACCGCTATGGCGCGCGGGTGATCGACGATGGCGGCCGCCGTGTCGGCTATGTCAATCTGCGCACCTTCATCCTATCGGCGGAACAGCCGCTGCGCGACGCGTTCGCCGGTTTCAAGGCGCAGGGCGTGACCGACATCATCCTCGACCTGCGCTATAATGGCGGCGGCCTCGTCTCGACCGCCAAGGTGCTGGGCGATCTGATGGGCGCGAACCGGGCGTCGACCGACGTCTTCACCCGAATGACCTTCCGCCCGGAAAAGAGCGCGGAGAACGAGACCTATAATTTCGAGCCGCTGGCGCAATCGTTGGCGCCCACGCGCATCGCCTTCATCGGCAGCGGCGGGACGGCATCGGCGAGCGAACTGGTGATCAACGCCTTCATCCCCTATCTGGGCGCGCAGGCCGGGCTGATCGGCGCCAACACCTATGGCAAGCCGGTCGGGCAGATCGCGATCGATCGCGAAGCCTGTGACGACCGGTTGCGCGTGGTGGCCTTCGCCACCCAGAACAGCGCGGGCAATGCCGATTATTATGACGGGCTGGCGACCAGCGTGAAGGCCAGTTGCCAGGCCTGGGACGATATCAGCTATCCGCTGGGCGATCCGCGCGAGGCGGCGACCCGGCAGGCGCTGGACTTCATCGCCGGGCGCAGCTGCACGCCGATCGGCGGCGCGGTCGCGACGCTCAGCCGCAAGGCCGTGACATCGCCGGTGTCCGCCCCGCGCGAATTGCTGGCGCCGCAGCGGCCCAATCCGGCCCAGCGCGAGGTGCCGGGCCTGTTCTGACCGACCAACCGATCAGGCGGCAGCGCTGACTGTGATCAGCGCTGCTTCTTGGTGATGGTGGCGGTAAAATCGGGATCCTTGTTCGCCACCCAGTCGACGAACTTGCGGATCGGCGGATGGAGCAGCAGGCCCTCCACGTCCATGCCGTGGCGCTGCAATTCGGAATTGGTGAAATTGGCGATCAGCGTCTGCTGGCAGATGCCGTGCATCGGCACGACGTCGCGGCCGCCCCGGCTCTTGGGAACGGGATGGTGCCACACGATGGTCGTGCCCGTTGGACGCCCGCACAGCCAGCAGGGCGGCGGGGGAGGCGCTTCCGCTTCCTCGCGATGCACATCTTCATAGGGGCCATGTTTGGAATATTTGCGGGCCATGTCTCTGCCTGGATTGAAGGAAACTTTGGCCGCTCCCTATCGCAGCCGGCGCGGCAGCGCCACGGGGATCGTCATGGCCGCTTGACTTATTTTGATATTTAGCTAATTATCTCATCATGAGCCAGGTCTTCCGCGCCTTGTCCGATCCGACCCGTCGCCGGGTGCTGCAATTGCTGCGCCAGGGGCCGATGAGCGCGGGCGAACTGAGCGACCAGTTCGATGTCTCCAAACCGACCATGTCGGCGCATTTCGCGGTGCTGAAGGAGGCTGACCTGGTCCATGCGGAAAAGGCCGGCAAGTCGGTCATCTATCATCTCAAGTTGTCGGTGCTGGAAGAGGCGCTGCTGGGCTTTGCCCAGTCGTTCGGCATCGGCGTGGAGGCGCCGGATCAGCATCGGGAGAAGGCAGGATGGACAGGGAGTTGAAGGCGGGCCTGCTCTGGGGCGGCGGTATCCTGCTGCTGGCGCTGGCGGCCAGCCAGGGGCGCAAGCTCGACTGGCTGGACAGTGACATGGTCACGCGGCTGGTGATCGGCGCCAACGGGTTGATGATCGCCTGGTATGGCAATCGCATGCCCAAGGCCTTCCTGCCTGACGCCTGCGCGCGGCAGGTGGCGCGGGTTGGCGGCTGGTCGATGGCGCTCAGCGGCATTATCTATGCCGGCTTCTGGGCGTTCGCGCCGATACCGGTGGCGGTCGTCGGCGGCTGCGTCGCGGTGGGGGTGGGGATGGCCGTGACGATCGGCTACGGCCTCACTCTGCGCGCCCGCCGCTAGGCCCTTGTTTCGCCTGCCTGGCGGCTTTGTTGCGGGAGTGATTTTGGGGGCTTTGCAGCCGGTTCACGACCTGCTAGGTGCCCCCTTCCACGATCAGATGCGGGCGTGGTGAAACTGGTAGACGCGCCGGACTCAAAATCCGGTTCCGCAAGGAGTGTCGGTTCGATTCCGACCGCCCGCACCATCTTTGATCGGCCTCAGGCGCCGCCATTTGCGGCCTCGCCTATTCCTCGTAAATTGCAGATGGCGTTACGGACCTTTTTAGGCCCGCTGCCTTTCAGCGGCCCGGCTGGGCCTGGAACCAGGGGATCATCCGCGCGATCGCATCCTCGACCCGGTCGGTCGAGACGGCGAAGCTGAAGCGGATGAAGCGATGGCCATCGACCGGATCGAAATCGATGCCGGGCGCGGTGGCGACGCCGGTCTCGCGCAGCAGCTTCTGGCAGAAGGCCAGGCTGTCATTGGTGAGATGGCTAATATCGGCATAGATATAGAAGGCGCCGTCGGGCGGCGCGATGCTGGCGAGGCCGAGCGCGGGCAGGGCGTCGAGCAGCAATTGCCGGTTGCGGCGATAGGTGTCGACATGGCCCTCAAGCTCATCGGTGCAGTCGAAGGCGGCAAGCCCCGCCTGCTGCGCCAGCACCGGTGGCGTCAGGAACAAATTGCCCATCCGCGCCCGCGCCGCGCCGATCAGGTCGGCGGGCACGACGATCCAGCCCAGCCGCCAGCCGGCCATGCTGAAATATTTGGAGAAGCTGTTCACGATCACTGAATCAGGGGCAAATTCCAGCATCGAATGCGCCGGTTCGCCGAAGCTGAGGCCATGATAGATTTCGTCGGAGATGATGCGGATGCCGCGGTCGGCACAGACCCTGGCGATCGCCGCCAGTTCGTCGGCCGGGATGATCGTGCCGGTCGGGTTGGCCGGGCTGGCGAGGATCAGGCCGTCCGGCGCCGGCTCGATCGCGGCCAGCGCGTCGGCGCTGATCTGATAGCGTTCGGCCGGGCCGCAGGCGATCTCGACCGGTTCCAGATAAAGGGCCTTCAACGTGTTGCGATAGGCGACATAGCCCGGCCGCGCGGTGGCGACGCGGGCGCCGGGCGCGAACAGGCTGGTCAATGCCAGCACCAGACCGGGCGAGGCGCCGCAGGTCAGCAGCACCTGTTCGGGATCGACGGCGACATTGTGCCGGTCGGCATAGAGGCGGGCGATCCGTTCCTTGAGCGCGGGGCTTTCCCAATAGCCCATCGGATCGGTGTCGAGCACCTCATGCGCCAGCGCGATGGCGGCGGCAGGCGCACCGGTCGAGGGCTGGCCGAATTCCATGTGCAGGATGGAGCGGCCCGCGGCCTTCAGGGCATGGGCCTCGCGGCTGATGGCGATGGCGTGGAAGGGATCGATCTGGGCAATCATGCCGGGTGCCTATTCTGTGCGGGCAACCATGTCCATGGCCGCTACGTTCTGTCTGGCATGAACCAGGCGCTGCTCACCGCCCTGCAATATTATGGTGCCGGCGCCGCCACGCTCGCGGCGCTGGTGGTGTCGCTGAACCTGGGGCGGCGGATTACCGGCTGGGCCTTCGTGTTGTTCGTCACCAGTTCGGTCGCGCTGATCGCCTGGGGCTTTCTCGACACGGACAGCGAGGGCATCGGCTGGCAGAATGTCGCGCTATTGGCGATCAATGGGGTCGGCGTGTGGCGCTATCTGATCTCGAAACATGCGGTGCGCGACCGATAATCCTCCCCTGCAAGGGGAGGTGGCGCGCGAAGCGCGTGACGGAGGGGGGTCGCCCTATCGCAAGCGGGATACCCCTCCACCATTTGCTGCGCACATGGTCCCCCTCCCCTTGCAGGGGAGGATGTTTTTAGGATTCGGCGATCCACACCTCGACCGGCACCTTGTCCTGCAGCAGGGCAAGGCGGATCGGCAGTTCTTCGATCGGACCGCCGGCCAGCGCCTGGTCATAGACCGCCTTCTTGCCCGCGCCGCCGATCTGCAGGAAGATGTGGCGGCTTTGCAGGATCGCGTGGGCAGTCAGCGACAGGCGCTGGTGCGGCGCGACCGGCGGGGTGGCGGCGATGGTGTAAGCCTGGCTGGAAAGGCCTTCGGCCAGTTCCTTGCCCTCCGGGAAGAGCGAGGCGGTATGGCCGTCATCGCCCATGCCGAGCAGGATGATGTCGAACGGCCAGGGCAGGGCGGCAAAGTCCGCCTCTACCGCGCTTTGGCCGGCATAGGCGTCGGCGGCACCATTTTTCATCGGTACGAAGCGGGCGGCGGCGGCTGGCCCCTGGAGCAGGGTTTCGCGCACCAGCCGTTCGTTGCTGTCGGCGCTGACCGGATCGACCCAGCGTTCGTCGACCAAAGTGACGATCAGCTTCGTCCAGTCGAGCGGCACCTTCGACAGCGCTTCCAGCACCGGGCGGGGCGAGCGGCCGCCCGACACGGCCAGCGTCGCGACACCGCGTTCGGTGATCGCCTCCGACAACAGGGTAGCGATGCGGGCTGCGATATCGGTGGCAGCCTGTGCGCCGGTGGCAAAGATATGTTCGGTCGGCATGGCTCTCACTCGACGATTTCGGGAAGGGTGCAGATGTCGATCCATTGCGCCCCGGTCAAGGCGGCAAGCCGATCGGGCGTCAGTTCGACCGAGGCGGTGCGCGATCCCGCCGCCGGAAACACGGTGTCGAACGCCTGCAACGAGACATCGCAATAGACGGGCAGGGCACTGGCGAGACCGAAGGGGCAGACGCCGCCGACCGGATGGCCGGTAATCTCCTCCACCTCATGCGCGCCTAGCATGCGCGGCTTGGCGCCCAGCGCCGCCTTCGCCTTGCCATTGGACAGGCGGGCGTCGCCGCGGGCGCAGACCAGCACGACCGTTTCGCCGACGCGCAGCGACAGCGTCTTGGCGATGCGCGCGGGTTCGACGCCCAGCGCGGCGGCCGCCTCGATCACCGTCGCGGTGCTGACGCCCTGGTCGATGATCGCCACATCGGGCGCCTGCGCGGCGAAGAAGGCGCGAACGCTGGCTTCGCTCATGCCTTCTGGATATCGCTGAGCTTGCGTTCCCAGGCGAGCGCATGGTCGACGATCTGGCCGAGGTCGGCATAGCGCGGCTGCCAGGGAAATTCCGCCATCAGCGCGCTATTGTCGGAAATCAGCGCATCGGGATCGCCCGCACGGCGCCCTTCCAGCCGGCGCTCGATCGTCATGTTCGTGACCCGGTCGACCGCGTCCAGCACTTCGAGCACGGAGAAGCCCCGGCCATAGCCGCAATTGAGCATGTAATTGCGATCGGGGTGGGCGATCAGCGCTTCGAGCGCCAGCACATGGGCGGCGGCGAGATCGCTGACATGGATATAGTCGCGCACGCCGGTGCCGTCGGGCGTGGCGAAATCCGTGCCGAAGACGCTGACATGGCTGCGCTTGCCCAGCGCCGCCTCGACCGCGACCTTGATCAGGTGGGTGGCGCCCGCCGTCGACTGGCCGGTGCGGCCCTGCGGATCGGCGCCGGCGACATTGAAATAGCGCAGCGCGCAGAAGTTCATGGCGTGGGCCGCGGCGACGTCGCGCAGCATATATTCGGTCATCAGCTTCGACATGCCATAGGGGTTGATCGGCCGCTGCGGCGTCGTTTCCCTGACCGGGCTTTCCTCCGGTATGCCATAGGTGGCGGCGGTCGAGGAGAAGATGAAATGGGGCACGCCCACGGCGACCACGCTTTCCAGCAGGTCGCGGGTCTTGGCGCTGTTGTTGTTATAATATTTGAGCGGGTTCTCGACCGATTCCGGCACGACCACCGATCCGGCGAAATGCATGATCGCCTGGACGCCATGTTCGCGCAGCGTCGCCTGTACCAGCGCCTGGTCTGCGATGTCGCCCTGCACGAAGGGGATGTCCTGCGGCACGGCCCAGCGGAAGCCGGTGACCAGATTGTCGATCACCACCACGCCATAGCCGGCATCCTTCAGCGCCAGCACCGCATGGCTGCCGATATAGCCGGCGCCGCCCGTGACCAGAACCGTTGGCTTGCTCATAAAGAAAAGGTCTCCCCGAATATGTCCGGGGAGACCTAATACAGAAGCGTTACGATTTACAAATCGCTCATGCTGCAGCGCGAGACGGAACGGGTCGATAGAAGGTCGCGCCGTTGGCGGCCATGTCCCGCAGCTGCGCCGTGGGGGCGAAGCGCGGGCCATGGGCGGCGGCCAGCCGGTCCAGCACGGCCACGACATGGGCGATGCCGACCGTATCCATATGACTGAACGGACCGCCGGTATAGGGCGCGAAGCCCCAGCCGAAGATCGCGCCGATATCGCCATCTTCCGGCGTTTCCAGCACGCCTTCCTCGAAGCAGCGGGCGCATTCGATCAGCTGGCGATAGAGGAGGCGTTCCTTGACTTCCTCGACATCCGGCTGGGCGTCGGCGCGCGGGAACAGGTCGCCCAGCACCGGCGAGAGATGCTTCTTGCCGCCTTCGGGATAGTCGTACCAGCCCTTGCCATTCTTGCGGCCCAGGCGATCGGCCTCGACCATCTTGAGCATGATGTCGTCCGACCCCTGGGGAACATAGGCGTCGCCCAGTTCCTTCTTGGCGGCGGTCATGATCTTGACGCCCAGTTCGATCGACACTTCGTCGCTGACCGCCAGCGGGCCGGTCGGCATGCCAAGCTGCTTGCCGGCATTTTCGATGAGCGCCGGGTTGACGCCTTCGCCGACCAGTTCCGCGCCTTCCTGCACATAGGTGCCAAAGCTGCGCGAGGTATAGAAGCCGCGACTGTCATGGACGACGATCGGGGTCTTCTTGATCTGGGCAACGAAATCGAGCGCCTTGGCGATCGCGGCGGGGCCGGTCCTCTCACCCAGGATGATCTCGACCAGCGGCATCTTCTCGACCGGCGAGAAGAAGTGGACGCCGATGAAATTCTCGGGCTTGGACCAGGCATTGGCCAGCTTGGTGATTGGTAGCGTCGAGGTGTTGGAGCCGAAGATGGTGTCGGCGCCCAGCACGGCTTCGACCTGCTTGGTGACTTCCGCCTTGATCGCGACATCCTCGAATACGGCTTCGATCACGAAGTCGGCGCCGGCGAGCGCGGCATAGTCGGTGGTCGGGGTGACGCGGGCCAGGGTGGCGGCCATCTTCTCGGGCGTCATTCCCTTGCCCAGGCGCTTGGAGAGGACCGCCTCGACATGGGCCTTGCCCTTCTCGGCATAAGCCTGGTCACGGTCGAACAGCACGACGTCCATTCCGGCCTGCGCCGCGACGGTGGCGATGCCAGCGCCCATCATGCCGGCACCCAGCATGGCGAGCTTGGTCGTCGGCGCCTTGGCCTCGCCTTTGGGACGACGCGCGCCGCGCTCGGCCGCCTGCTTGTTGACGAACAGGGTGCGGATCATGTTCGACGCCTGCGGATCGGCGGCGACCTTGGCGAAATATTTGCTCTCGATCCGGATCGCCCGGTCCATCGGCAAGGTGATGCCCTCATAGACCGCCGACAGCAAAGCGATCGGCGCGTTCATGTTGCGCTGCGTCTGCTTGAGCGTCATCGGCAGGGCACCGGCCATGGTCTGGACGAAGGCGGGGTTGAAACCGCCGGCGCCGCCGGGCACCTTGAAGCCCTTGACGTCCCAGGGCTGGGTGCTGGCGGTCGGGTTGGCCTTGACCCAGTCCTTGGCGGCGGCGAGCGACGTGCCCTGCGGCACCACGCCGTCGACGACCTTCAGCATCGCGGCTTCGGCCGGGCGGAACAGCTTGCCCTGCAGCATGTACATCAGCGACGCCTGGACGCCCATGATGCGCGGCAGGCGCTGCGATCCGCCGCCGCCGGGGAACAGGCCGATCAGGATTTCGGGCAGGCCGAGCTGGGTCTTGGGGCTGTCGCCGACGAAGCGGCGATGGCAGGCCAGCGCCAGTTCGAAGCCGCCGCCGACGCAGGTGCCCTCGATCGCGCAGGCGACCGGCTTGCCGGCGGTTTCCAGGCGCCGGAACAGCTGGTTCAGCACGAACACATTGTCGAAGATCGCGGTGGGGGCGGGGCGCTGTCCATCGGTGCTGGCCAGCATCGACCCGAAATATTTGAGGTCCATGCCGGCCATGAAGCCGCTGTCCTTGCCCGATGCGATGACCGCGCCCTTGATGCCCTCTTCCGACGCGATGCGGGTGATGGCGGCATCCAGATCGGCCAGGAAGTCGGGGCCGATGACGTTCATCGACTGGCCGGGCACGTCGATCGTCAGGGTGGCGATGCCGTCGGCATCGATGTCGAAGCGGATGGTTTCCATGTGTGTCTCTCCTAAGTCCGCCGCTTACACGCGCTCGATGATGATGCCGGTGCCCATGCCCGCGCCGACGCACAGGTTGATGAGCGCGGTGCCCTTGCCCGAGCGTTCCAGTTCGTCGAGCGCGGTGCCCAGCACCATGGCGCCGGTGGCGCCCAGCGGATGGCCCATGGCGATCGCGCCGCCATTGACGTTGATCTTGCTGTGGTCGAGCTTCATCGCCTGCATGTAGCGCAGCACGACCGAGGCGAAGGCTTCGTTCAGTTCCCACAGGTCGATGTCGGCGGTGGTCATGCCGGCACGGGCCAGCAGCTTGCCGGCGACAAATTCCGGGCCGGTCAGCATGATCAGAGGTTCCGATCCGATCGAGGCCATCGCCTTGATCTTGGCGCGCGGCTTCAGGCCGTATTTCTCGCCAATTTCCTTGTTGCCGACCAGCACGGCGGCGGCGCCGTCGACGATGCCGCTGCTGTTGCCGGCGTGATGGACATGGTTGACTTTTTCCAGCTCGGGATAGCGCAGCAGGGCGACGGTATCGAAGCCGGGCATGTCCTCACCTAGCGCCTGGAAGCTGGGCTTCAGGCTGCCGAGCGACTGCATCGTCGCGTCGGGGCGCATATGTTCGTCATGATCGAGTGCGATGCCGCCGATCACGTCGCGGACCGGCACGATCGACTTCTTGAAACGGCCTTCGTCCCAGGCGGCCTTGGCGCGGCGCTGGCTCTCGACGGCATAGGCGTCGACATCGTCGCGGCTGATGCCGAACTTGGTGGCGATCACGTCGGCGCCGATGCCCTGGGGCGCGAAATAGGTCTTGTAGGCGACCGCCGGGTCCATCGCCCAAGCGCCACCGTCCGATGCCATCGGCACGCGGCTCATCGATTCGACGCCGCCGCCGATCGCGAACATCGCTTCGCCCGAATAGACCTTGGCCGCGGCCATGTTGACCGCTTCCAGGCCCGATGCGCAGAAACGGTTGATCTGCACGCCCGGCACGGTCTGGGCATAGTCGGCGTTGAGCACGGCGACGCGCGCGATGTCCGCGCCTTGTTCGCCCACCGGGCTGACGCAGCCCAGGATCACGTCGTCGACGTCTGCGGTGTCGATCTGGGTGCGGTCACGCACCGCTTCGAGCATCTGCGTCGCAAGCTGGATGGGGGTGATGTCGTGGAGCGAACCGTCGCTCTTGCCCCGGCCACGGGGCGTGCGGACGGCGTCGTAGATATAGGCTTCCATGGTTCCTTTTCCCTCTCCGTTGGCGGCTTTTGGCGCACCGGAAGTGGCCCTGAATGTATTTACGTTTACGTAAAGTGCAAGCCTGAAATGGTCGGTTTCCGCCGACATGGCCTTGCCGTAAGGTCAGGTGCGGGCCTGATGTGGGGCGCGATTGCAGCGGGACAAGCGCCAGGTGAAGATTGCGGTTCTTTCCGATATTCATGGCAATATCGATGCGCTCGACGCCGTGCTGGCGGATGTGGCCGCACGCAATGTCGATCTATGTGTCAATCTCGGTGACATCCTGTCGGGGCCGCTCTTCCCCTGCGAGACTGCCGATCGGGTTATGGCGTTGGATATGCCGACGATCCGGGGCAATCATGAGCGGCAATTGCTGACGCTGGCGCCCGATCGGATGGGCGCGTCGGACCGGGCAACCCATGATCTGCTGGCGCCGCGCCATCGCGACTGGATCGCCGCCTTGCCCGAGACGCTGTGGCTGACGGATGAGATGCTCATGGTCCATGGCACGCCGGGCAGCGACATCGATTATTGGCTGGAAACGGTCGAACCCACCGGCTTGCGCGCCGCGACAGAGGCGGAGGTCGAGGCGCGGGCAGGGGGCGTTGTCGCGCCGCTGATCCTGTGCGGCCATACCCATGTGCCGCGCATCCATGGTCGCGCCGATGGCGGGCTGGTCGTCAATCCGGGCAGCGTGGGCCTGCCGGCCTATAACGATGACCGGCCCTGGCCGCACAAGGTGGAGACCGGATCGCCCGAGGCGCGCTATGGGCTGGTCGAGCGGATGGCCGACGGCTGGCACGCGGAGATCGTCCTGGTCGCCTATGATGTCGAACGCGCGGCCGCCACCGCCGATGCGCGGGGGCGTCCCGACTGGGGCCGGGCGCTGCGTACCGGACGGATGTGAACCAAAGGCCGAGTCGCGGGTTTGACCGACGTTCCTAAATCCGCTTGATGGTTTTCGTGCCTGACACCGAGTCCCCCCAGCCGTCCTCGCCCTTTGCCATTCCCATCTTCCGCGCGATCTGGATCGCGAGCCTGGCGTCCAATTTCGGCGGGTTGATCCAGTCGGTCGGTGCGGCCTGGATGATGACCTCGCTGTCCGCTTCGCCGGTGCTGGTGGCACTGGTGCCGGCGTCCACGACGCTGCCGATCATGCTGTTCTCGCTCTGGGCCGGCGCGGTCGCCGACAATCTGGATCGGCGCAAGGTGATGATGGCCTGTCAGCTGTTCATGCTGCTGGTGTCGACTGCCCTTGCGCTGGTCGCCTGGCTCGGCGCGCTGACGCCCTGGACGCTGTTGGGCTTCACCTTCCTGATCGGCTGCGCGACGGCGGTGAACGGCCCGGCCTGGCAAGCATCGGTCGGCGACATGGTGCCGCGCAGCGTGCTGCCCAGTGCCGTCGCTATGAACAGCATGGGGTTCAATCTTGCCCGTAGTACCGGCCCGGCGCTGGGCGGCGTGATCGTCGCGGCGGCGGGCGCGGCGGCGGCGTTCCTGGCCAATGCAGTCAGCTATATCGGCCTGGTCGCGGTGCTGGCGCGCTGGCGGCCGGAATTGCCGCCCAAACTGCTGCCGCGCGAGCGGCTGGGCGTCGCGATGTGGGCCGGTGTCAGCTATGTCTCGATGTCGCCCAAGATCCAGCTCGTGCTACTGCGCGGCGGCGCCTTCGGCATCGGTGCCAGTGCGGTGTCGGCGCTGATGCCGCTGGTGGCGCGCGATGTGCTGGGCGGCGGCGCGCTGACCTTCGGCCTTACCAGCGGTGCCTTCGGCGTCGGCGCGGTGGCCGGGGCGCTGTCCACCCGGCGGCTGCGCGCGCGCTTCTCGATCGAGGCGATCGTGCGGTCCGCTGCCCTGTCGCTGGCGGCGGGAACGGCGATCACCGCCATGTCGGGCTATCTGGCGCTGGCGCTGCTGGGTTATCTGCTCGCCGGGGCGGGCTGGGTCATGGCGCTGTCGACCTTCAACGTGTCGGTCCAGATGTCGGCGCCGCGCTGGGTCGTCGCCCGCGCCGTCGCCATCTATCAGATGACCGCGTTCGGCGGCATGGCGATCGGCGCCTGGCTGTTCGGCAATCTGGCCGAGGATCATGGCGTGGTCGAGGCGCTCTATGCCTCCGCCGCGGTGCAACTGGTCGCTGCGCTGATCGGCTTCGTTCGTCCGCTGCCGCAGATCGGCGATGACAATCTCGATCTCCAGAACCGCTGGCGTGAGCCGGAGACGGCGGTGCCGGTCGAACCGCGCAGCGGCCCGGTCGTCATCACTATCGAATATCGCATCCCGGTGGGGTCGGTAGTCCCCTTCCTCAGCGCGATGAGCGAGCGCCGCCGCATTCGCAAGCGCGATGGCGCGCATGGCTGGTCGCTGATGCGCGACCTGGGCGATCCGGAGCTCTGGGTCGAACGCTATCATGTGTCGACCTGGCTCGACTATGTCCGCCATAACCAGCGGCGCACCATCGCCGACATCACCAACAGCGACACGATCCACGCGCTGCACAGTGGCGGTAAGCCGCCGGTGGTGCATCGCATGCTGGAACGCCAGACCGGCTCGCTGCCGCTCAGTCGTGCCCCTGATCCGCGGGAAATGGGCGACGGTCTGACCGATCCGACGCGATCGACCTGAAGCGGGCCAAGGCAAAGCGGCTTCGCCTGCCCCTTTTGGGCCTCAGGTCGGTGTCACCGGGGGGCGGCCAAGATCCTCCGGCGTATCGATGTCGTGAAGCACATTGCCGATCGTCTCGATCTGGATGCCGTGGCTCAGCAGCGCGCGGGCGCCCTGGTCCCCTTTAAGTGCCAGCAGTTCGGGGAAATGCTTGCGGCCGATGAAGGCGGGCGGGGAGGAAGAGAAGCCGTCGGTGCTGGCGACGACCGATCTTATGTCCTCGGCCGCCATGCAGAGATGGTTATAATGGGTCTGCGGCACGTCGGGCATGTCGGCCAGGCAGATCAGGATGCCGCGCACCTTGCGCTTGTCCATCACATGCTCGACCGCCAGCCGGATGCTGCTCGACAGGCCTTCCTCGGGCCGTTCGTTGACGATGATATCAAAGCCGCGCCGGTCAAGCTTGCGATGCAATATCGGCGCAAATTCGACCGGCCGCACGACGGCGACCAGTTCGGCAAAGGCCATGGAGGCGATGGTTTCCAGCGTGTGCGCGGCAACCGGCTTGCCGCGCAGGTCGGCCATCAGCTTGTCTTCCTCGCCGAAGCGGGTCGACATGCCGGCTGCCAGAAGGACGGCGGCGATGCGTTCAGTGCGCATGATCTTGCGATTGTAATGACATTTTTATGTGGTGCGTTCCCGTTAGACTGTGATTTGCCACCACAGCGATGTTGTGTCCAGCCGGGGCAAAAGGGCTGGTCAGACGGGCACGCAGTCGCCATATGCCGGGGCCAACAATTATGGAGTGGCCCAGTTCATGGCATATGATCCCGATGCGGAAACCGTAGGCGAAGGCTCGAAGGAGCCGGTCCCGGCCGAAGTGTCGGAGGCGATCCGCACCCTCATCCGTTGGTCGGGCGATGCGCCTGAGCGCGAGGGGCTGGTGGAAACGCCCGAGCGGGTGGCCCGCGCCTGGCGCGAATATTGCCGCGGCTATAATGATGATCCGGCCTATCATCTCTCGCGCATCTTCCATGAGGTGGGCGGCTATGACGATGTCGTGCTGCTGAAGGACATCCCGTTCCAGTCGCATTGCGAACATCATATGGCGCCGATCGTCGGGCGCGCGCACATCGCCTATCTGCCCGGCGATTATGTGGTCGGCATTTCCAAGCTGGCTCGCGTGCTGCACGCCTATGCCAACCGGCTGCAGGTGCAGGAACGGCTGACCTCCGAAGTCGCCAACTGCATCTGGGAAAATCTCAAGCCCCAGGGCGTCGCCGTGGTGATCGAGGCGACCCATGGCTGCATGACCGGCCGCGGCGTGCGCACCCCCAATGTCATCATGAAGACCAGCCGCATGCTCGGCGTCTTCCGCGACGATGAAAAGTCGCGCGAGGAAGTGCTGAAGCTCATCGCCTCGTGAATGATGTGACCGGAGAGGGGGAGGGCGCCGAGCCCGCCTATCGCCCGATCGGCGGCGCGAAGAAGGATGCCGGGCCGACCGGCCCCTTGCCGCTGGCCTCGCGCCGGCTGGCGCTCGTGACCGGCGGCCATCGCCGGCTGGGCGGCATCATTTCGGCGGCGCTGGCGCAGGCCGGCTATTCGCTCGCCATCCATGGCAGCCATGACACGCGGCTGGACTCTCATCTGGCGATCGCGCTGGAGGAGAACGGCGCCGAGTGGGAAGGTTTCGTCGTCGACTTCGCCGATCCCGAAGCTGCCGAGGAACTGGTCGCGCAGGTTGCCGAACGCTTCGGCCGGCCGCCCGACCTGCTGGTCAACAGTGCGGCGATCTTCGGCCAGGACCGGATCGACAGCGTCACCGCCGACGATCTGATGCGCCATTATGCGGTCAATTGCGCGGCGCCCGCGATGCTGACTAAGGCGTTCGCGACGGTGCCGGCCGGGACCGGCGATCGCTGCATCGTCAATATCCTCGACCAGCGGATCGACCATCCCCATGGCGATCAGCTGGCCTATACGCTGTCCAAGCTGGCGCTGGCCGGCCTGACGAAGACGGCGGCCAGCAGCCTGGCGCCGCAGGTGCGGGTCAATGCGGTGGCGCCCGGCCTTACCATCGCCACGCCCGACTATGATGCGGAGCAGATGGCGCGGCTGGAGCAACTGATGCCGCTCGGTCGCCTGCCGCAGGCGGAGCAGATCGCGCAGGCCGTTCTCTATCTCGCCGGCGCGACGGCGGTGACGGGCCAGACCCTCTATGTCGATGGCGGCGCCCATATGCGCAGCTATGATCAGGATTTCATGCATCTTTGCCGATAGGATCGGTAAAATCGCCGCCCCGCAAAGGCTGGCGATCCGTTTTTGGCCGACATAGATCGGCGCTGACAGCTTAGGGAGACGGCAATGGCATATGAAACGATCCTGGTGGAACAGCAGGGCGCGGTGACGCTCATCACGCTCAACCGGCCGCAGGCGCTCAATGCGCTCAACAGCCAGGTGCTCGCGGATCTGGGCGCGGCCTTTGCCGCCTATGATGCCGACCCGACCCAGCATTGTGCGGTGCTGACCGGCAGCGAAAAGGCCTTTGCCGCCGGCGCCGACATCAAGGAGATGGTCGACAAGGAAGCGGCCGATTTCTTCCTGCAGGATTTCTTCTCCGACTGGCAGACCAAGGTGGTCGCCACTCGCAAGCCGTGGATCGCGGCGGTTGCCGGCTTTGCGCTGGGCGGTGGCTGCGAACTGGCGATGATGGCGGACTTCATCCTGGCAGCCGACACCGCCAAGTTCGGTCAGCCCGAGGTGAAGCTGGGCGTGGCGCCGGGCATGGGCGGGTCGCAGCGGCTGACCCGCGCCGTGGGCAAGGCCAAGGCGATGGAAATGTGCCTGACCGGCCGGATGATGGGCGCCGAGGAGGCCGAGCGCGCTGGCCTGGTCGCGCGGATCGTGCCGGCCGCTGAACTGCTGGACGATGCGCTCAAGACCGCCGCCGCGATCGCCGCGATGCCGCCGATGGCGGCGATGGTGAACAAGGAAATGGTCAATATCGCGTTCGAGACCAACCTGGCGCAGGGCATTTTGACCGAGCGCCGCCTGTTCCAGATCCTGACTGCAACCGAAGACAAGAAGGAAGGCATGACCGCCTTCGTCGAGAAGCGTCCGGGCGTCTGGAAGGGGCGATAAGGCCTTCAGGAACGATCCTCTCCGACGAAGAGAGGGCAGGCGATTTTGTGATCCTCTCCAGGCTTGACCTGGGGAGGATTTTTTGTGCGCGCGTGCGAGGAAGCGGGCATTGATTGCGAAATCTCAATGCTTTGAGGCACCTCGTTCCGCTTGAGAAATCATCATAAGCGTGTGGTGGATTTTCCCGTAGGGCTCGTTTCAGATGACAAATGGATGACATGGCTGCGCTCGCCTCAAGCGGCGATCGACAGGCCAGGGTCCGGGGAGGAACGGCGCGATAGCCCGAAGGGGCGGGCGCTCCTGATTGGCGCGAACTGCCCTTTTGCAGGGCCTACAGGGAGCCTCTATGCCTTCGATTTCGTCTGTTCGTCGCGTGTCTCGCGCTGCGCTGCTGCTTGCCTGCTGCGCGGGTGCCTTATCCTCTGCTGCCTGGGCGCAGGAGGCTGCTCCAACGGACGAAAATGACAGCATCACGGTGACCGGTCGTCGTATCTCGCAATCGTCGGAAGCGATCGGCGAAGACAAGATCAACAATGTCGTCGCCGTCACGCGCGAGGCGCTGCTGTCGGCGCCGTCGGGTATTTCGGGCCTGAAGATGCTGGAGCAACTGCCCGGCTTCAACGTCCAGACCGACGGTGCACTGGGCCTCTATGAATTCGGCAACAGCGTCCAGACCCGCGCCTTCAACCTCGACCAGATCGGCTTCGTGGTCGACGGCATTCCGACCGGCCGCAGCGACGCCTTCGGTGGCAGCCCTGTCTTCCGCTATGTCGACAATGAAAATCTGGGCGTGGTGGAAGCCTCCGTCGGCGCCGCCGATGTCGGCCTGCCCAGCTATTCCAGCCTCGGCCCGGTGGTGCAGTATAACAGCATCGCCCCGCAGGAGGAGATGGGCCTGTTCGTGTCGCAGAGCTTTGGCGACAATAATATGAAGCGCACCTTCATCCGCGCCAGCACGGGCCGGGTGGGGCCGTTCCGGGCCTATGTCAGCCGCACCAAGCTGGACAGCGACCTGTGGCGCGGCCCCGGTTCGGTCGATCGCGAACATTGGGAAGGCCAGATCCATGCCGATCTGGGCGGCGACAGCTGGGCGCGCTTCAAGTTCGTGTCGAACGACTTCTTCGACTATGACTCGCCGACGATCACCCGCGCCCAGTATAATTGCACCGCCACCAGCGTGGTCGGCGCCTGCGGCCGCGACTTCGCCTATATCGAGAATGTGCCCAATACCACGACCGGCTTCGCGCCGACGGCGGCGGGCGTCTATTATTCCAATTCCAACTACACCAATGTCTACAACCTCGCGATCAACGTGCGGAAGGACAAGCTCTATGGCGGCACCTTCCACCTGGGTATCGCCGACGGCGTGTGGGCGGAATCGACCCTCTATTATGAAGACAAGAATGGCTATGGCGTCTCGCCCGACAGCTATTCCAACTCGCTGACCCGCTACACGGCACAAGCGGCTGCGGGGCTGGACGTCACCGCCCCCAAGGGCGTGCAATATGGCCGTTCGGGCGTCGGCGGCGATCGCTATGGCGTGACCACCAAGCTGCATTGGGAAAGCGGCAATAATGTCGTGGAAGGCGGCATCTGGGCTGAAGTCGACAAATATCACCGTACCCAGGCGCGCTACAACACGATGGATGGCGCCCCCGATGGCGAGCCCAATCTGGACGAACTGGTCTATCTGCGCCGCGACTATCGGTCCAAGCGCGACACGCTGCAGATCTTCCTGAAGGACACGCTCAAGCTGATGGATGACCGGCTGATTCTGGATGCCGGCTTCAAGGGGCTGATGCTGGACTACAGCCTGGGCGGCTATCGCGATTTCGACGACTATTATCGTGTCGTGGGCGGCACGGCGGTCGCAGGCTGGGGGGCGCAGTATAATACGGCCCATTATCGCGACATGTTCCTCCCGATGGCGGGCCTGCTGTTCAAGATCAACGAGCGCAGCCAGATCTTCGCCTCCTATGCCGAGACGATGGCACTGCCCAAGGGCATGGATGACATTTATGCCGTGACGCGCACCGGCACGTCGGCGCTGGTGCCCCAGCCCAAGGCGGAACGCGCGCAGAATATGGAAATCGGCTTCCGTACCAACCAGGGGCAGCTCTACGCCTCGATCGCGGGCTACTACACCAAGTTCAAGAACCGCATCCAGTCGATCACCACTTTCCAGGAAGGCGGCGGCAGCACCACCGAAACCTTCTACCAGAATGTCGGCCGTGTCGAATCCTACGGCGTGGAAGCCAGTGGCACCTACAAGCCGGCCTTCCTCAACGGCCTGGCCTATGCCAACGCCAACGTCACCTACAATAACGCCAAGTTCCAGGATGATATCGTCGCGTCGGTCACCTATGCGACCTCCGGCAAATATATCCCGGACAGCGCCAAGTGGATCGTCAGCGGTGGCGTCACGATCGAGCCTGCAAGCTGGCTGGTTGCGAACATCAGCGGCAAATATACGTCGAAGCGCTGGTCGACCTTTACCAACACGGCAGGCTCCAGCGTACCGGCTTACACCGTGTTCAGCGGTTATGTGGATATTGGCGACGGCTGGAGCTTCGGCCCGGTGAAGAGCATCAAGGCGCGCTTCAACGTCGACAATATCTTCGACAAGGACACGCTGTCCTACATCTCCTCCTCGGTGACGGGCGACGGTTCCTTCCGGCCGTTGTCCCCACGCACCTTCCAGTTCACCATTTCGGGCGAGATCTGATGCGGAATGCTTATCTGATGGGGGCAGCGCTGGTCGCGCTGCTCCCGATTGCGGCGCAGGCCCAGCCAAAAACCGTGTCGAAACAGGTCTATCAGCTGCACCAGAAGCTGATCACGCTCGACAGCCATCTCGATACCCCGGCCTCGCTCGACCTGCCGGACTGGTCGATCGACGAGGAGCATGGCGTCCATAGCGACTACACCCAGGTCGACCTGCCGCGGATGAAGAAGGGCGGCCTGGATGGCGGCTTCTGGGCGATCTACACCGGCCAGGGGCCGCTGACGATCGAGGGCTTTCGCAAGGCGCGCGATTTCGCGTTGTTGCGTGGCATGTCGATCCGATCGATGGTGGCGGCCGACCCGGACAATTTCACGCTGGCGCTGGAGGCGAAGGACGCGGCGCCAATCGCCGCGGCGGGCAAGCGTATCGTCTATATGTCGATCGAAAATGCCTATCCGCTCGGCGAGGATGTCTCGCTGATCAAGACATTCTACGACATGGGCGTGCGCGTGTCGGGCTTTGCCCATTTCGCGCATAACCAGTTCGCCGACAGCTCGACCGATCCGTCGAAGAAGCCGCGCTATGGCGGCCTCAGCCCGCTCGGCAAGGAATTGCTGAAGGAAATGAATCGCCTCGGCATCGTCCCCGACGCCTCGCACAGCTCAGACCAGGTGCTGGACGATCTGCTGGCGCTGTCGACCACGCCGGTGCTGCTGACCCATTCGGGCTGCAAGGCGGTCTATGACCATCCCCGCAACATCGATGACGATCATCTGAAGGCGCTGGCGGCCAAGGGCGGCGTGATCCAGATGAATGCCTATGGCGCCTATCTACGCGCGTCCAAGCCCAATCCGGAACGGCAGAAGGCGCTGATGGCACTCTACAGCCAGATGCGGGAGGACGCCAGGGTTTCGCCCGAGGCGCGGGCCGCGATGCTCGCCAAGCGGCAGGAGATCGACCGACTCTATCCCGACACCGACCGGCCGACCTTCGACGATTTCATGGCGCATATGCTGCATGCGCTGAAGGTCGTCGGCCCCGATCATGTCGGCATCGGCCTGGATTGGGACGGTGGCGGCGGTGTCGTCGGCATGGAGGATGTGGTTGATCTGCCCAAGATCACCGACGCGCTGCTGAAGGCCGGCTATAGCGAGGCTGACGTACAGAAAATCTGGTCCGGCAATGTGTTGCGCGTGCTGGCCGCGGCTGAAGCGGGCAAGCAGAAATAAGGGCTTGTGCCGGACCGGCCGTTGCTGGTCCGGCATGAAATCTTGTTAAGCCAATCGACGGGGGCGTTCCGGCCCGCTAAGGGGAGTCGGCACCAGAAAGGAGCGGTCGCATTTCGCCCATGCAGCACAAGCCGAAGCGCAGCCGGGCAATCGCCCTGCCGAACAGCGAGTTTCGCGCCCGCGCCACCGAATATCTCGATTTCCTTGCCGCCTGGGTGAAGAAGCCCCGGCAGACCGCCTCTGTCGTGCCCAGCAGTCGCTATCTGGCGCGGCTGATGGTGGCCGACATCGATCCGCAGGGCGGCCGCGTGCTGGAACTGGGCGGGGGCACGGGCGTCTTCACCCGCGCCATTCTGGAGACCGGCCTGCCGGCCGACCGGCTGGAGGTGGTGGAGATCAACCCCGCCTTCGCGCGCGGACTGCGGCGTCATTTCCCGCATGTTTCGATCCTGGAGACGCCGGCGCAGATCGTCTCGGTCGCCGCCGCCGGTGGCCCCGGCGACTATCAGACCGTGGTCAGCGGCCTGCCGCTGCTGGCGATGGACCGCGCGATGCACATCGACATATTGTCCGAAGCCTTCCGCATGCTGAAGCCGGGCGGTAGCCTGGTGCAGTTCACCTATTCAACGCGACCGCCGGTCAGCCGTGCGGTGCTGGACCAGCTAGGCCTGGAAGTTGTCCGCGCCGGCCATACGGTGCGCAATTTCCCGCCAGCGACGGTCTTCCGCTTCACCCGACGGGGTGAATGATCGGGGCAAGAGAAAAGGGCCGCATCGGATGATGCGGCCCTTCCTGTTTCTGCCTCAGTAGAAGGCGCCGTAGACGACATCGACCACGCGGCGCGATCGGACCTCGACCAGCAGCAGGTCGGGGCCATAGCGCACCCAGCGATAGCCATAGGGCGGCGCGCCCAGGCCCAGGCGCCAATAGTCGTTGTAATAATAATAGCTGGAGAAGAAGACCGCCGGCAGGAACAGGCCGACCGTCCAGCGGCGATAGCGATAGCCATGGGGATAGCGGAAGGCCGGGCCGGGGATCGGCCGGAAATTGGGCGGACGGCCGGCGCCGGGGCGATGCGGCTGGCCTGGCCGTGGTGGCTGGACGCCGGGACCACCGGGACGGGGCGGCTGCGGTGAAGGGCCACCCGGTCGGGGTGGTTGAACCGCCGGTCCACCTGGCTGGCCCGGACCGGGCGAAGGCTGTCCGGGGCGGGGCGGTTGCGGGCGAGAGGCACCGGGCCGGGACGGCTGTGTCGACGGACCGCCGGGGCGGGAAGGCTGCACTGATCCGCCGGGGCGTGAGGGGGCGGGGGCAGGGCGCGTGGACGGAGATGGTCGAGCGCCGCCGCCGGATGGCGGTCGGCCGCCCTGCTGGGCAATGGCGATATCGGGAACGACGATCAACGCGATCGACAGATAGAGAACTGCCTTTTTCATAGCCTTCTCCACATGGTGGGGCGTCAAGCCTATGCCCGCTCATTACCGGCTTCAATCTTTTTCCAATATGTTGCTCCGCTTCGCTATTTGCCGCGCAGCCGGTTGCATGGCGCGGTCCGCCTCCTATCTTGCCGACACAAGGAAAGGGGGCGCTGCCGCATGGCATCCATCATCGAAATCAAGGGCCTGACGAAAAGCTATGCGTCGGGCTTTCAGGCGCTCAAGGGCGTCGACCTGAATATCGAGGAGGGCGAGATTTTCGCGCTGCTCGGCCCCAATGGCGCGGGCAAGACGACGATGATCTCGATCATCTGCGCCAATGTCCGCCCCTCTGGCGGCACCGTGACGGTCGCCGGCCATGACATCATCCGCGACTATCGGGGCGCGCGCGCTGCGATCGGACTGGTGCCGCAGGAGCTGAATACCGACCAGTTCGAGCGGGTCATCGATACCGTCACCTTCAGTCGTGGCCTGTTCGGCAAGCCGCGCAACGACGCCTATGTCGAAAAGGTGCTGCGCGACCTGTCGTTATGGGACAAGCGCCACAACAAGATCCGCGAACTGTCCGGCGGCATGAAGCGCCGGGTGATGATCGCCAAGGCGCTGAGCCATGAGCCGCGCGTGCTGTTCCTGGACGAGCCGACCGCCGGCGTCGACGTCGAATTGCGCCGTGACATGTGGAAGCTGATCGGCGAACTGCGCCAGACCGGCGTCACCATCATCCTAACCACCCATTATATCGAGGAGGCCGAGGAAATGGCTGACCGGGTGGGCGTCATCAACCATGGCCAGTTGATGCTGGTCGAGGACAAGACCGCGCTGATGGAGAAGCTGGGCAAGAAGACGCTGTCGATCATGCTGGCCGAGCCGATCGAGGCGCTGCCGCCCGAACTGGCCGAATGGGATGTGGCGCTCAAGGCGCAGGGGCAGGAGATCGAATATCTGTTCGACACCCGCGCCGAACGCACCGGCGTCTCTTCGCTGCTACGCAAGCTGGGCGATCTCGGCATCGGATACAAGGATCTCAACACGCGGCAGAGCAGCCTGGAGGATATTTTCGTGAGCCTGGTCCATCAGGAGAAAACGGCATGAACGGCCCGAATCTGCGCGCGGTCGCCGCCATCTACAAGTTCGAGCTGCACCGGTTCCGACGCACCTGGCTGACCGGCCTGCTGGTGCCGGTCATCACCACCTCGCTCTATTTCATCGTGTTCGGCGGGGCGATCGGATCACGCATGACGCAGATCGACGGCATTCCCTATGCCGCCTTCATCGTGCCGGGCCTCATCATGATGTCGATGTTCACGGAGAGCATCTTCAACGCCAGCTTTGGCATCTACATGCCCAAATTCACCGGCACCATCTATGAGCTGCTATCGGCGCCGGTGTCGGCGATGGAGACGGTGATCGCCTATGTCGGGGCGGCGGCGACCAAGGCGCTGATCGTCGGCTTCATCATCTTTGCCACGGCCCATCTGTTCGTCGATCTGCCGGTGGCCCACCCCTTTGCCATGGTCGGCTTCATGCTGCTGATTGCCGTGAGCTTCTGCCTGTTCGGCTTTATCCTGGGCATCTGGGCGCAGGGGTTCGAGCAGTTGCAGGTGATCCCGCTGCTGATCATCACGCCGATGACCTTCCTGGGCGGCGCCTTCTACTCGATCCACATGCTGGCCGAGCCGTGGCGCACCATCACTCTGTTCAACCCGATCGTCTATCTGATCTCGGGCTTTCGCTGGACCTTCTTCGGCAAGGGCGATGTCGGGATCGAATTCAGCCTGTTGTTCGTGGGCGGCATGCTGGCGCTGTGCCTCGGCATCATCGCCTGGGTGTTCCGCACCGGCTATCGGCTCAAGAAGTAAGGATACGAAAAGGGCGGCCAATGGCCGCCCTTCTTCATTCGGGTCGATGCGATGCCAATGCCGATCAGGCGGCGGCGCTCTGCGGATCGACCGCGAACAGGGTCACGCCCTTATATTTGTCGTCGCCCTGGTCATAGAGGCCGTGCATCGCCTCGAACGTCTCGTCCAGAATCTCGACGTCGCTCAGGCCCGCCAGCTTGAACGTGCCCAGCTTCAGCTCGCGCGGCGGGCGGCCGTCGCGGTCGGTGGTCACGGCGTCCATGAACATCTCGTCATGGCGCGTGTAGAGGATGTGCGGGGCCAACGTGACGACCATCTTGTTATAGGTCGCCTTGAGGCACTTCTGAAGCGCGATCGCTTCGAAGATAGGGGTCGGAGAGTCCATGATGGGCCGCCCATATCAAGAAACACGGCCCTGTTTCAATTGCTTTGTGCGTCGCACCATGTGCCTGCCGTGCAACCGGCCGGATTTTCACGACGAATTGTGCGGCCGTTTTACTAGCGCAGAACCAGGCCCAGCCGATCGCGCAGCGACCAGCGCGCGATCAGCAGGATCGCCACCGTGCCGAGGCCTGCAGCCAGGCCGAACCAGATGCCCACGCCATGCAGTCCCATCGGGAAAGCGAGCAGGGCGCCGACGCCGATACCGATGATCCAGTAGCCGAAAAGCGCGAAGATCATCGGTACCTTGGTATCCTGGATACCGCGCAGCACGCCGGCGCCGACGGCCTGGGCCGCATCGACCAGCTGGAACAGCGCGGCGACCGCCAGGAAGCTGACCGCCAGATTGGCGGTGGCGAGATTGGCCGGATCATGGACGTCGAGGAAGATCGACACCAGCGGTCGCGGGATCAGGACCAGCATCAGCGCAGCCGCCATGGCGAAGCCGGTGCCGACGATCAGCGCCAGCCAGCCGGCCCGACCGATCGCGGCGGGATCGGATCGGCCATAGGCGACGCCGACGCGCACGGTCGCGGCCTGACCAATGCCCATCGGCACCATGAAGACCAGCGAGGCGATCTGGATCGCCACGGCATGGGCGGCGAGCGATTCCCGGTCGATCAGCCCCATCAGGAAGGCAGAGGCATTGAACACCGTGACTTCCAACCCCAGCGTGATCGCGATCGGCAGGCCCAGCGTCCAGACGGCGCGCTGCCGGTCGCGGTCACGCGTCCAGAAGCGGCCCATCAGCCGATAACGGCGGAATCGGCGATCGACCAGGATGACGGTCAGCAGGCCGAGGAACAGGAAGGTCGAGGACAGGGTGCTGGCGATGCCGGCGCCCAGCAGGCCGAGCGCGGGCAGGCCCAGATGGCCGAAGATCAGAGCCCAGCCGACCAGCACGTTGAACGGGATGGCGAGCAGCATGATGATGAGGCCCCAGAGCGGGCGCTCCAGTGCCGAGATGAAGTTGCGTAGCGTGGTGAAGCAGAGGAAGGGCAGCAGCGCCCATTGCATGCCGCGCATCAGATGGCCGGCTTCGCGCGCCAGGTCTGGCTCCTGCCCCATGGCGCGCAATATCGCCTCGCAATGCCACAGGATCAGCCAGGCCGGCAGCACGAAGAAGGCGGCGGCGCGCAGCGTCTGGTGGACCGTGCGGCGCACGTCGCGCACCGAATGGCGGCGACGGCCGCGTTCGCTGGCGATCAGCGGCGCGGCGGCGGTGACAAGGCCGAGGCCGAAGATCAGCAGCGCGTTGAACAGGTTGATCGCCAGCGCCCCGGCGGCGACCGCTTCCGCGCCCAGTCGTCCGACGAGCAGCAGATCGGTCGCTGCGATCCCCGACCAGGCGACATTGCCCGCGATCATGGGAATGGCGAGCGTGACGAGCGCGCGCGCCTCGATGCGCCAGGGGGAAGATTGGGTCACTTGGAAGGTCCGGAGCGAGGGAACGCCGGCAAAGGCGCGGGCGCTCCCCTTAATCGCCTCAGTGCTTCTTGAACAGATGCAGCACGGCAACGATGATGCCGCCGATCACCAGGCCGACAATGCCCGCGCCGATCGCGTTCACCAGCCAGTCGATCACTGGCGCGATCGCGGGCACGGCATGGGCGGCGCCCTCGGCCAGATGATGGATCGTGCCGGGGATCAGATCCCAATGGAATTCGTGCAGGCCATGAACGATCAGGCCGCCGCCGACCCACAGCATCGCCGCCGTGCCGACCACGCCCAGCACGCTCATCACGACCGGCATCGCCTTTACCAGGCCGCGGCCGATGGCGCGCGTTGCCGCGCCGCTGCGTTGGGCGAGGTGCAGGCCGATATCGTCCATCTTCACGATGAAGCCGACCACACCATAGACGCCGGCGGTGATCGCGATGGCGACGACGACCAGGATGATCGCCTGTTCCCAGATCGGTTCGCTGGCGACAGTGCCGAGCGCAATCGCCATGATCTCGCCCGACAGGATGAAGTCGGTGCGGATCGCGCTGGAGACCTTCTGGTCCTCCAGTTCCTTGGAAGTCAGGGTCGCGGCGGCATCCGCCACCTCGTCATGGCCGCCCTGGATCGCCTCCATCAGCTTCTCCGCCGCCTCGAAGCAGAGGAAGGCGCCGCCCAGCATCAGCAGCGGCGGCAGCAGCCAGGGGGCAAAGGCGCTGAGCGCCAGTGCCGCCGGCAGCAGGAACAGCAATTTGTTGCGCAACGATCCGCGCGCGATCTTCCAGATGATCGGCAGTTCGCGGTCGGGCGATAGGCCCATGACATAGTTGGGCGTCACGGCGGTATCGTCGATAACGACGCCGGCGGCCTTGGTGCCGGCCTTGCCGGCGGCAGCGGCGACATCGTCCAGCGACGTGGCCGCCATCTTGGCGATACCGGCAACATCGTCGAGCAGCGCGATCAGACCCGAAGGCATGGTTGAATAATTCCCCTGTTGAAACGGATGGATATCATCCGTGCGCGCTTCTTAATGCGCGGGCAGGGTGGGGGCAATGGAGCGATGATTGCCGGTTCGTGACCAGGCGTCGGCGATATCAGTAATTGCCGGGCGGATCGCTGGCGGGGAAGGACTCGTCGGACTGTTCATCGACCATGTCCCAATTGCTGTCGTTCGCCTGCGGCCCGGCGTCGCGGACGATGCCGGACGAGCCGACCGGGCCGCGATCGTCCAGATCATCGGCGGCGGCACCATCATCTTTGCTGGCGCGTTCCTTCAGGCTCTTCCAGGCAACGGCGCCTAGGCCGGTCAGGAAGGCCAGTTTCAGCAATCCCCTCATGGTGTCTCCTTCGGTGAACTGTGAAGATGGACCCACTTGGCAGCGTCCTGGTCGATGCCTTCGGGAGGCAGGCGAATTTCGCCCTCCTCGTCCGCGCTGCCGGGATGATCCTCGTCCGCGCCAGTCATGCCGGGCGGAAAGATGGTCCAGCGCTGCTGCAAGGCGGTATCGATCATTGCCTGCCAGGCGGTGACGTCCCCCGTCTCGCGCATTGCCGGATCGGGCTCCTTGAGCATCGCCAATATGCTGGCGGCATCCTCGACCCAGTAGGGCCAATTATGCGTTGCCCCGGCGGCGAGGTGCCGGGCGAGGCGCTCAAGCAGGGTACGTTGATCCATGGTATCTGGAACGTTCATGGCGACTCTCCGTTCCTCATTTTCTCGCCATGCAACTTAATGGCAATCCTCGGGAAATGCCTGTCGGTATTTGAACCGATATGGGACAAAAAAGGAGGCAGACATGCCCATAGGCGATAAGCGCCGCTATACTGACAAGCAGAAGCGCAAAGCCGCGCATATCGCGCAAAGCTATGAAGAGCGCGGCATTTCGCATGACGAGGCGGAGGCGCGGGCCTGGGCGACCGTGAACAAGGATTCGGGCGGCGGCAACCTGTCGGGATCGGGGCGGGGCAAGCCCGACAGTCATGCCGCCGAACGGCGTAAGACGGCCGATCGATCGGCGGCGGCGAAGAAGGGCTGGGAAACCCGCCGCCGACGGGCGCAGGGCTGAAATCAGGGTGAGAAGATATCGCCGTTGCTGAAATGCGCGGCGAGATGATCGATCCAGGCGCGGACCAGCGGCGGCAGCCCGGTGCGGGTGGTGAAGACGAGATGGACGATCCCCTCCTGTGCCTGCCATTCCGGGAACGGCAGCGCCAGGGCGCCCGAGCGCAGGTCGGCCATGCAGACATGATCGGGCAGTAGCGCTACGCCCAACCCGGCAATGGCGGCACGGCGGATGGTCTCGAAATCGCCGCAGTTCAGGCGCGGATGATGCTCGATCGACCGTGTCGCACAATCGAGGCCTTCCAACTGCCAGCTCACCGCGCCATCCTCCCCCGATGAACTGAGCGTTGGCAGGGTTGGCAGGGCATCAATATCCTTGCCGGCGACCTGATTGGCAAGCGCGGGGCTGGCGACCAAGATGCGGCGGCTGCGCGCCAGCGTGCGCATCGTCAGTTCCGCGTCGGTGTCCAGCCGGGTGCGCACGCGCAGGGCGACATCGATCCGCTCGCCGATCAGGTCGACGGGCCGATCGACCGCGACGATCTGCACATGGCCCTTGGGATAGAGCGTCAGGAAATCGGGCAATATGGCGGCCACGAACGGGGTGAGGCCGGTCGGGCAGGAAAAGCGGACGGTGCCCTTGGGTTCGCTGAGGCTGGCCTCGACCAGAGCTTCGGCGCGCTCGGCAGCGGCGACGGCGATACGGCACTGGTCATAGACCGACAGGCCAAGCTCGGTGACCCGGAAACGGCGGGATGAGCGTTCGATCAACCGCACGCCCAGTCGCTGTTCCAGCTCCGCAACCCGGCGGCTGAGTTTCGACTTGGGCAGGCGCAACGCGCGGCCGGCAGCGGCAAATCCACCGTGGGTCACAACCGCCGCAAACAGACGAAGATCATTCATATCCTGCATGCCATCGTTCTAATTATGGAACGAAGGATGTCAATTTTGCCGTCTAAAGCGAAAATCGTTCCAGGATTATTTCCAATGCCACAGGCGGTGCAGGGTGTATCGCCGGACAGAAAGGAAATGATCATGGCACGCAAATTGGAAAACAAGGTGGCCGTGGTGACCGGCGGCACGACCGGCATCGGCCTGGGAATCGCGCAGGAACTGGCCGAAGCCGGGGCCAGGCTGTTCATCACCGGACGGCGGCAGGAGGAACTCGACGCGGCGGTCCGCACCATCGGCCATGGCGCCGTCGGCGTGCAGGGCGACGTGACCCGGTTCGCCGATCTCGATCGCCTCTATGATGTCGTGCAGCAGCATGGCGCACAGATCGACATATTGGTCGCCAATGCCGGCGGCGGCAGCTTCCAGCCGATCGGCGCCATTACCGAGGAGGAATTCGACCGGACCTTCGGCCTGAATGTGAAAGCCACGCTGTTCACGGTGCAGAAGGCGCTGCCGCTGCTGCGCGACGGGGCATCGATCATCCTGACCGGATCGACCGAGTCGGTGCGCGCCTTGCCGGCCTTCAGTGTCTATGGTGCGACCAAGGCGGCGATCCGAAATTTTGCGCGGCACTGGATCCTTGACCTCAAGGACCGCCATATCCGGGTCAACACGATCGCGCCGGGTGCGACCCGCACGCCGGGGCTGCAGGGCCTGACCGCCGATGATGCCGAATGGCAGGCGCTGGAAGGTGGTCTGGCCTCGCAAATCCCGCTCGGCCGGCTGGCCGACCCGCGCGAGATCGGCAAGGCGGCGCTGTTCCTCGCCTCCGATGACGCCAGCTATGTCAACGGCGTCGAACTGTTCGTCGATGGCGGCTTCGCGCAGATTTGAGCCACAGCCGCTCTCTTCAGGACAACAAAAAAGCCGCCCGGTGACGGGCGGCTTTCTCGTTTGTCAGAGCGAAGAGGCTCAGGCTTCTTCGGCCGGGGCTTCTTCCGCCTCGACGGCGATTTCGCCCGGCTCGGCGTTCGGATCGTAATCCTCGGTGAAGCCGGCTTCGTCCTTCTCGAACAGGTCGGCCATCACGTCGACGCCCTGCGCCTGCAGTTCGGCTTCTTCCGGCGAGCGGGCAACGTTCACCGTGATGGTAACGGCCACTTCCGGGTGCAGCGCGACCTTGACGTCGAAGACGCCCAAGGTCTTGATCGGACGCTCCAGCACGACCATCGCCTTGGAGACGTTGGTCACGCCATCGGCGTGCAGCGCGTCGACGACGTCACGGACGGCGACCGAGCCGTACAGGTGGCCGGCGTTCGACGACTGGCGGATCAGGACGATCTGCTTGCCGTTGACGCCTTCGGCAGCCTTTTCGGCGTCCGAACGACGAGCGGCGTTGTCGGCTTCGATCTTCGCGCGGTTGGCTTCGAACACGGCCTTGTTGGCGGCGTTCGAACGAAGAGCCTTCTTGTTGGGCAGCAGGAAGTTACGAGCGTAACCATCCTTCACGGTGACGACGTCGCCGATCGCGCCCAGCTTTTCGATGCGCTCAAGGAGAATGATTTCCATGGGTCTTTCTCCCTTACTTCACGATGTAGGGCAGCAGGCCCAGGTGACGGGCGCGCTTGATGGCCTGGGCCAGCTCACGCTGCTTCTTGGCGGACACCGCGGTGATGCGGCTGGGGACGATCTTGCCGCGCTCGGACACGAAGCCCTGCAGCAGACGGACGTCCTTGTAATCGATCTTCGGCGCATCCTTGGCGGCGAAGGGGCAGCTCTTGCGGCGGCGGAAAAACGGGCGTGCCATGTTTCAGATCTCCTTATTCGGCAGCCGGGGCTTCTTCGCGCTCACGGCGCGGGCCACGGTCACCACGGGGGGCACGGTCGCCGCGTTCGGCGCGTTCCTGCTTGCGCATCATCACCGACGGACCGGCTTCCAGCTCTTCGACCTTGATGGTCATGTAGCGGATGATGTCTTCGTTGATCTGGGTCTGACGCTCCAGCTCGGCAATCACGTTGCCCGGTGCGTCGATGTTCAGCATGACGTAGTGCGCCTTGCGGTTCTTGGCGATCTTGTACGCGAGCGAACGCAGGCCCCAGGTCTCGACCTTGGTCACCTTGCCTTCATTTTCCTCGACGATCTTGGTGGCGGTTTCCGCCAGAGCGTCCACCTGCGCCTGTGCCAGATCCTGGCGCGCAAGGAACACATGCTCGTAAAGAGCCATGGGTATTGCCTCATCTGTTGGCCGATCGCTGACGCCCACCCCATGTGGAACGCCCCTCCGGCTGTCGTCTCAAGCATTCGAAATCGTCCGACGTCCGAATCCGGGGCCGAGCGAAGGCGCGCCTATGACGGAAAAGCGGGGGAAAGGCAAGCGGCATCGGTGCAGCCATGGGCGGCAGCGGCCCTGCTTGCAGTCAGGCTTCACCTGTCTCTATCCTGCGCTTCAGAAAATGAGAAGGAGAGACGGATGGCGGTCGCGATCGCGGCACTGGCGCTGATCTTGCTGATGCTGGCGGCCTATCGCGGCATGAGCGTCATACTGATGGCGCCTTTGCTCGCCATGCTGGCGGTGTTCCTGACCGATCCGGCGACAGTGCCCACCGCCTTTTCCGGCCTGTTCATGGACAAGGTCGCCACCTTCCTGAAGCTCTATTTTCCGGTCTTCCTGCTTGGCGCGCTGTTCGGCAAGCTGGTCGAGATATCGGGTTTTTCCCGCGCGATCGTGACGGCGGTGATCGGTTTCGTCGGCGCGGGGCGGGCGATCCCGGCGATCATGATCGTGACGGCGCTGCTGACCTATGGCGGGGTCTCGGTCTTCGTGGCGGTGTTCGCCGTCTACCCCTTCGCCGCCGAGATGTTTCGCCGCGCCGATATTCCCAAGCGGCTGGTACCCGCGACCATCGGCCTTGGCGCGCTGACCTTTACCATGGATGCGCTGCCGGGCACGCCGCAGATCCAGAATGTCATTCCGGCCAGCTTCTTTGGCACCACTGCCTGGGCGGCGCCGGTGCTGGGCATGATCGGATCGGTGGTGATCGCGGCGGCGGGCCTTGCCTATCTCAACTGGCGCCGTCGGTCGATGGCGGCGGCGGGGGAGGGCTATGGCGCGCCCGAAACGCTGGTCAACGAACCCGATCGGCAGGAGGAGGCGGTGACCGTCCACCCGCTGGTCGCCCTACTGCCACTGCTGGTGGTGGGGCTTGGCAATCTGGCGTTGACGCTGCTGATCCCGCGCATCACCGGCGGGGCGGAAGAGGTGAGTATTCGGCTGGCGGGTCTGCCCGGTCCGGTGACAGCGAAGGTGACACAACAGGCGGCGCTGTGGGCGGTGGAGGGGGCGCTGCTGCTGGGCATCGCCACCATCCTGATCTTCGCTTTCCCGATCGTGTCACGGCGCTTTGCGGAAGGGTCGAAGGCGGCGGTCGGCGGCGCCTTGCTGGCGGGGATGAACACGGCGGTCGAATATGGCTTTGGCGGAGTGATCGCGGCGCTGCCCGGCTTCCTGGTCGTCAAGGACGCGCTGAAGGCGGTGCCCAACCCGCTGATCAACGAAGCCATTACGGTGACGACCCTGGCCGGCATTACCGGGTCGGCGTCGGGCGGCCTGTCGATCGCGCTGGCGGCGATGGCGGACCAGTTCGTGGCGGCGGGCGATGCGGCGGGTATCCCAAGAGAGGTGCTGCATCGGGTCGCGTCGATGGCATCGGGGGGCATGGACAGCCTGCCGCACAATGGCGCGGTCATCACCCTGCTGGCGGTGACGGGCCTCACCCATCGTCAGGCCTATAAGGACATATTCGCGCTGACGCTCATCAAGACGATGACCGTCTTCGTCGTGATCGCCGTCTATTATCTGACCGGGCTGGTGTGAACGCGAAAGCGCCCCGGAGCGGTGGCTCCAGGGCGCTTTTCAGGAAGTGGGGCGCTTAGCGGATGGCGCCGGCGACGACCGCGCCGATGATCCCGCTGGTGATCGCGACCAGCACCGCGTCATTGCCCGAGCGGACCCAGTGATAACCGCGCGGCGGGGCCGACAGGCGATAGCCGCGATAATTGTCGACGACCCGGTAATTGGTCGCATAGCGGCGATCGAAGCGCTGGCCCTTGGCCCAGTGGCGATCGTTGCGCACCACCGTCTTCTTCTGGACGACGGTGCGGTGCGGACCTTCCTTCACGACCCGGACGGTCTCGCGATGGGGCGCGGCCTGGGCCTGGGCGGTGACGATCGGGCTGGCGGCAACGGCGGTGGCGGTCAGGGCCAGGATGATCTTCTTGAACATGTCTTCACTCCTCTTGTTTCAATCGAGGGCGCCGCTTCCGGCGTCGAAGACAGAGATAGGCCGCGCTTGTCGCAAGCCTGTCCCAAGGGTGGGGCAGTTTTGTCGGAAATTGTATCAAAACCCGATTTAAGCTGAATATCGGTTCAGAAATGGCGATTTTTCAATGCCTTGTTCGACTCACAACATCAGCGAGATGGCATTGCCGAAATTGTGCAGCAGGATCGGCAGCAGCAGGCTGCCGGTACGCAGGCGCAGCCAGACGGCGAGTAGCGAGGGGATGGCAGTAAGCGCCATCACCATCGGGTCAAAGCTGAAATGGCCGCCCGAATAGCTGAACGCATGGGCGAGGCCAAACAGGCCGCAGGAAAGCAGGGCGCCCCAGCCCCAGTCGACGCCGAGAAAGCGAACCCGCCGGGTAAAGGCGCGATCGAGCGCGAAAAGCAGAATGCCGCGATAAAAGGGTTCTTCCTCCAGCCCCGGCATGGTGAGCTGGAAGGCGATTTCCTCTGCGCTGCTGGGATCGTCGGGGAAATAGAGCGCGAGCGCGGTGAAGAAGGCGCAATAGAGGAGAGCCACGGGCAGGGCAGCGGTCAGGCTGCCGCGTGCTTGCCGGAGGGTGAGGCCGACCCGCTTCCAGCCGAAGGCGGGCAGGGATGCGACCAGCAAAGTGAGGGCGAGGGCTAGCAGCTTGCCCTGCCAGTTCCAGTCGGCAGCAGGGATGAGGTCGGGGATATGGCGATAGGCGCGGGTCAGCAGCGCGTCATTGGCAGCGACCAGGGCGACGGCAACCAGCAGCCAGCCAGGCCGAAAGCCGCGCCGATCGATCAGGCCGATCGCACCGCCCGCGGCCAGCAGCAGCGCCAGCGTGCCGAGCAGGCCGATGACGCCGTTCATGCGCGCCGCTCCGGCGCGCGGCGGTTCAGTCGGTGGAAGTGGGCAGAGAGACGGGGGGCAGGGGCGTGGCGGTGACGGTCATGCGGGCGAGCAGGATGGGATGATCCTTGCCCTCCAGCAATTGTGCCGTCTGCGGTGCCTGCGCGTCGGCAAAGGGTGTGAGGCTGACCCCGAGCAGCAGAGCACTGCTGATGAGGCTGGCGGCGATCATCTTCATGGAGGCATCCCTTCCACAGCGCCGGGGCGGCGCCATGGAAGGAGGGATCAGGCAGAAGATGTCGCAGCATTATCCCGGATAACCGCCCTTTTGTCGGAAAATGTATCAGCCTATTCGTGCCGCAGCGCGTCGATCGGGTTCAGGCTGGCCGCCCGGCGGGCGGGGAAATAGCCGAACACCACGCCGATCGCCGCCGAAAAGAGGAAGGCGATCAGATTGACCTGCGGATCGAAGGTGAAGGGCACCTTCATCAGCGGCGCGATGCCGACCGATGCGATGAGCGCAATGACCAGGCCGATCAGGCCGCCCATGCACGATAGCACGATCGCCTCCACCAGAAACTGCATCAGCACTTCGCGCGCGACCGCACCGATGGCGAGGCGGATGCCGATCTCGCGGGTGCGTTCGGTCACCGACACCAGCATGATGTTCATGATGCCGATGCCGCCGACCAGCAGGGATATGGCGGCCACCGCCGCGACGATCTGGGTCAGGATGGTGGTGGTGCCGGTCAGCGTGTCGCTGATCTGCTTGGTGTCGAAGACGTTGAAATTATCCTCCGCGCCAGCCTTGATCTTGCGGCGTTCGCGCATCAGCTGTTCCAGGCTGTCCTGCACGGTCGCGCTGTCATAGGCGTCGTCGACCGCGACCATGATCTGGCTGATGTCGCGATCGCCGGTGAAGCGGCGCTGGACGAACTTGATCGGCATGACGACGACATCGTCCTGGTCGCCAAAGCCGCCCTGGCCGCGGGTCGCAAGCACGCCCACCACCTGACAGCTGACGCCCTTGATCCGCATCCGCTTGCCGATCGGGTCATTGCCCTGGAACAGGTTGGTGCGCACCGTATTGCCGATGATGCAGACCGATTTGCCGGCCTCTTCCTCGTCCGGCATGAACAGCCGGCCTTCCGACACATTCCAGGACTGGACCTGCGAATAGGCGGAGGTCGTGCCATAGACGGTGGTCGACCAGTTATTGCCTTCATAGATGGCGGTGCCGCTCGACTGGACCACCGGCGCCACGGCGCGCACGCCGGTCAGCTGGTTCTCGATCGCGGTCAGGTCCGCTTCCTTGAAATTGGGCGGGCGCGGCCCGCCGCCGCCACGGCCAAAGCCCTGGCCGGGTCGCAGTTGCAGCACATTGGCGCCGAGCGAGCTAATCTGTTCGCGCACGGCGGCGGTCGCGCCATTGCCCAGCGTCACCATGGTGACGACGGCGGCGACGCCGATGATGATGCCGAGCGTCGTGAGGAAGCTGCGCATCTTGTGCCGGTTGATCGCCCGGAAGGCGAGGATGACGGTGGTCCCCAGCATCAGCCCACGGCTCCCTTCTGCGGTCCGCCCAGGCCCTTTTCGATCCGCTCGACCAGACCATCCTTGAAATGGACGATGGTGCGGGCAAATTCGGCCATGTCGGGTTCGTGCGTCACCATCAGCACGGTGATGCCGCTATTCTGGTTGAGGTCGGTCAGCAATTGCATGATTTCCACCGACCGTTCGGAATCGAGATTGCCGGTCGGTTCGTCGGCCAGCAGCACATCGGGCTGGGTGACGATGGCGCGGGCAATGGCAACGCGCTGTTGCTGGCCGCCGGACAGTTCGGCCGGCGTATGGTCCCACCAGTCCTTGAGGCCCACCTTGTCGAGCGCGGCCATGCCCATGTCGTAACGGGTCTTCTTGTCCTCGCCGCGATAAAGCAGGGGCAGCTCGACATTTTCGAGCGCGCTGGTGCGGGCGAGCAGGTTGAAGCCCTGGAACACGAATCCGAGATAGCGGCGGCGCAGCAGCGCGCGCTGATCGCGGTCCAGCGTCTCGACATGGCGGCCCTTGAACAGGAACTGCCCGCCCGATGGCACGTCGAGGCAGCCCAATATGTTCATCGTCGTCGACTTGCCCGAGCCCGAAGGCCCCATGACGGCGACGAAATCACCCTGCTCGATGTCGAGGTCTATGCCCTTGAGTGCCTGAAAGGCGGTGGGGCCGCTGCCGAAGATCTTGGTGATCCCCCGCAGCGAGATGATGGGATCGGCGGCCATGGGATCAGGTTCCGCTCTGCCGGCCGGTGCCCCGGCTTTCCGCGCCGCTGCTGCCCTGCGGGTCGGCGGGCGTCGAGGCGACCGGGGCGGTCTGGGGCGCGGCATCGCCCGAATTGCCAAGCGACTTGACGCTGGCGGGGCTGCCGTCGGCGGCGGGATTGCGCGGGCGATCCTTCGTGTCGCCAGCGGCGGGGTCTGCCTTCTGGTCCTCGGCGGGCTGCTGCGCGCCGGCGGCAAGCTGGCCGGTGATGACCTTCATGCCGGGCTTCAGGTCGCCGCCGGTGATGACGGTGCGCGATCCGTCGCTGGCGCCGACGGTCACCTGGATCGCCTTGGGATCGCCCTTTTCGTCGAGGACATAGAGGGTCTGGCTGCTGCCCGCGCCGAAATTGACCTGGCGGTTGGCACCGCTGCGGCGCATGCGGCCGGGGCCGGGCAGGACGCTGGTGATGCCGCCGCCTGATCCGGCACCGCTGCTGGGCTTGAAGCGAAGCGCGCTGTTGGGGACGAGCAGCACGTCATGCAGTTCCTGGGTCACGATGTCGGCGGTCGCGGTCATGCCCGGACGCAGGGTTTCGTCCGCATTATCGACCGACAGCACGGCGGTATAGGCGACGACCGTGCCGGTCGAGCTGCTGGTCGTGCTGGTCGAGGACGAGGAGGACGAACTGCTGCTGGAGCTGTTCGACCCGACATTCACCCGCGTGACCTTTGCCGGGAAGGTGCGGCCGGGGAAGGCGTCGACGGCGAAATTGGCGGTCTGGCCTTCCTTGACCTGGCCGACATCAGCTTCGTCCACCGATACCTCGACCTCCATCTTGGTGAGATCCTCGGCGATGGTGAACAGCACCGGCGCATTGAGCGAGGCGGCGACGGTCTGGCCCGGCTCGATGTCGCGCGACAGGACCACGCCGGTTACCGGCGAGACGATCTGGGCGATCGAAAGGTTGGTCTGGGCGGTCGACAGCTGGGCGCGCGAGACATTCACCTGCGCCTGGGCCGAACGAAGGTTGGCGAGCGCGCCATTATAGTCGGCGCGGGCCGAATCCAGTTCGGTCTTGGCCGGCACCTTGCCACCGGAAAGCTGATAGACGTTGAGCTGGCGGTCCAGTGTCGCCTTGGCCAGCGCGACCTGCGCCTGCGCCTGGGCGACGCCGGCCTGGGAGGAGGCGACCTGGGCCTGCGTCTGGTTGATCGTGTCGACCAGGCGGCGGGTGTCCAGTTCGGCGAGCTTCTGCCCCTTGGTCACGCGATCATTGACGTCGACATAGACGGCGGTGATCTTGCCCGACTGTTCGGACCCCACATCGACCTGGTTGATCGGCTTCAAATTGCCGGTCGCCGACACGCTGACTGTCAGGTCGCCCTGGCGCGCCTCGCGGGTCGCATAATTGGGCTTGTCATCGCCGGCAAAGCAGCGGGCGACAAGCAGGACGAGGATCAGCAGCACGACGCCGATGGCGCCGCGGATAAGCCATTTGCGATGCGGCTTTTCCGGCTTGGCGCCCAGAAAGTCGTTGAGATCCTGATCGGGGCTGGCGTCATTGCTCATGGGGGCGGTCATCCATATTCTGCCAGCCGCCACCCAGCGCATTATAGAGCTGGGCGATGGCCAGGATCTCGTCCGATTGGGCGCTGGCAAGGCTGTTGCGGGCGTTCAGCAACGTGGTTTCGCTGCTGGACAGGGTCTGGAAGTCGATCAGGCCGGACTGATACTGGCTGCGCGCCAGGATTGCGGCATTGTTCGACGCTTCGTAAGCGGTGGCGAACTCGATCTTGCGCCGGCGGGCGCTGTCGAGCGAGGCCATGCCATTTTCGACATCCTCCAGCGCGCCGAGGACGCTCTGCTTGTAGGCGGCGAAGGCGCCGTCGGTCGCCGCCTTCTGCGCGCGAACCTGCGAGGCGAGGCGGCCACCATCGAAGATGGTCTGGGCGACATTGGCAAAGACGCCGCCGGTGATGAGGTCGAACAAATCCTTGAAGGCGTTCGACGTGGTGCCGATGTTGCCGCTGATGCCGAGCGAGGGATAGAGCTGCGCTTGGGCGACGCCGATCCGTGCGGTGGCGGCGGCCAGCGCCCGTTCGGCGGACCGCACATCGGGCCGCTGGCGCAGCGTATCGGCCGGAATGCCGGTGGCGATGTCGGTTGCGGCGGTGGGGATCGGTGCCGGCGTTTCGAGCGCGCGGGTCGCGTCGCCCGGCGCCTGGCCGGTCAGCACGGCGATGCGGTTGAGGCTGCCCTTCAGGCTGGCTTCGAGCTGGGGGATGGTGGCGTTGGTCTGGGCGAGCTGGGCTCTGGCCTGCTGCTCGTCGAGCGAGGAGACCAGCCCGGCCTGCAACCGCCAGCGGGCGATGTCGTAATTGTCCTGCTGCACCTTCTGCGTCTCGCGGGCGATGCGCAGCTGTTCCTGTGATGCGCGCGCCTGGACATAGTTGGTGACCAGTTCGGAAATGATGGTCATCCGCACATTGGCGAGGTCATAGCCGGACGCGGCAAGATCGGCCCGCGCGGCTTCGGCCGATCGCGACAATTCGCCGAACAGGTCGATCTGCCAGCTGGCATTGGCGCCGGCCGAATAGCTGCTGGACCAGTTGCTGGCGCCGGTGGAGATGACGTTGCCGCTGTCGTCGACACGGGTGCCGCCGGCCTGGCTGCGGTAATTCTTGCCGCCGCTGGCCGATCCGTTCACCTGCGGCAGGAAGGCGGCATTGGCCTGGCGCAGGGATTCCCGCGCCTGCCGCAGCCGTGCCTGCGCCTGGACGATGTCCAGGTTGCCGGCGATCGCCTGATCGATCAGGCCGGTCAGCGTCGGATCGTTGAGCCGCGTCCACCAGGTGGCGAGGGTGGCGTCGTCCAGCGCGGCGCCGCTGCCCTGGCTATAGCCGGCAGGCACGCCCAGCGCGGCGGATTGCGGCGCGTGATAGTTCGGTCCCGCCGCGCAGGCGGACAGGGCAAGCACCGATCCCGTGAGCCATGCAATGCGATATCGCACCTTTTCCTTGCACTCCGTCGTCGTTAAAGGGGCCAGCAATATTCCCCCGGAGAGACAGGGGGCAGGTATGTCAGGTCGTTACGTGCCGAAAAGCAATGTACGCCTCAATGCCATATATGTCTCAAAGTGTAACGTGCGTGAATTCCCGTGTTTTTCCCAGGAAAGACACCAGTAGATCAGAGGATGGAAGATGAGGGCATTTCTTTTCCCGGGCCAGGGTAGCCAGTCGGTCGGCATGGGCAAGGCGCTGGCCGAGGCAAGCCCGGCGGCAAAGGAACTGTTCCAGGAAGTCGATGACGCCCTGTCGCAGCATCTGTTCCGGATCATGGTGGAAGGCCCCGAGAGCGACCTGACCCTGACCGAGAACGCCCAGCCGGCGATCATGGCCAACGCGCTCGCCACGCTGCGCGTGATGCAGAAGGAAGGCGGCTTCAGCTTGGCTGACAAGGGTGATTATGTCGCGGGTCACTCGCTGGGCGAATATAGCGCGCTCTGCGCGGTCGAGGCGTTCGACCTTGGCACCACCGCCCGCCTGCTCAAGCTGCGCGGTCAGGCGATGCAGGCCGCCGTGCCGGTAGGCGAGGGTGCGATGGCGGCGCTGCTGGGCGCCGACATCGAAAAGGCGCAGGCGCTGGCCGATGCCGCGGCCGAAGGCGAAGTCTGCACCGTCGCCAACGACAATGATCCCAGCCAGGTTGTCATTTCCGGTCACAAGGGCGCGATCGAGCGCGCCGTCTCGCTGGTCAAGGATTATGGCATCAAGCGCGGCGTGCTGCTGCCGGTGTCGGCGCCCTTCCACTGTCCGCTGATGCAGCCGGCCGCCGATGCTATGGCGGAAGCGCTGGCGAAAGCGACGATCAACGCGCCGCTGCTGCCGGTCTATGCCAATGTGCTGGCCGCGCCGATCAGCGACACGACCGACATTCGCGAGCGTCTGGTCGAGCAGGTCACCGGCCGCGTCCGCTGGCGCGAGTCGATCGGCGCGATGTGGGACGCGGGCGTCACCGATTTCGTCGAACTGGGCGGCAAGGTGCTTGGCCCGATGGTCAAGCGCATCGCGCCCGACGCCACCGTGCGCAGCGTGGTGACGATGGACGATATCGAGGCGGTGCTGGGCGCGCTGTGAGCGAGAGCCCGGTCCTTAGCCCCCCCGTTCTAACCCAGCGCGACGGGGCCGTCCTGACGGTCACGCTGAACCTGCCCGACCGGCGCAATCCCATCTCCGATCCGGCGATGGTGGATGCGCTGTGCGACGTGTTCGAGGCGGCGGACCGGGATGCGAGCATCCATGTCGCGATCCTGACCGGGGCGGGCAGTGCCTTCTCCTCGGGCGGCGATCTCAACGCGATGCGGCCGGATGCCGGCGGGCTGCGCTCCAGCCTGCCGGCGCAGACGCGGCGCAATTATCGCGCGGGCATCCAGCGCCTGCCTCTGCTTTTCCAGGCGATCGAGCTGCCGGTGATCGCGGCGGTCAATGGCCCGGCGATCGGCGCGGGGCTGGACCTGGCCTGCATGTGCGACCTGCGCATCGCGGGGCAAAGCGCGCGTTTCGCCGAAAGCTTCGTGAAGCTAGGCCTGGTGTCGGGCGATGGCGGGGCCTGGTTGCTGCCGCGCATCATCGGCTTTTCCAAGGCGTCGCAGCTGTCGCTGACCGGCGAGACGATCGACGCGGGCGAGGCACTGCGGATCGGGCTGGTCGGCGAGGTTGTGCCCGATGCGGAGCTGATGACGGTGGCGCGGGCGCAGGCCGATGCGATTGCCGCCAACCCGCCGCATGCGACACGGATGACCAAGCGGCTGCTGCGCGCGGCGCAGACGGCCGAACTATCACAGATACTGGAAATGGCGGGCGCCATGCAGGCGCTGGCCCACGCGACCGCGGATCATGACGAGGCGATCACCGCCTTCTTCGACCGCCGGCCGCCGCACTTTAAGGGAGACTAGAATGTTCGATCTGACGGGAATGACCGCGCTGGTGACTGGCGCTTCGGGGGGCATCGGTTCCTCCATCGCCAAGGCGCTGGCCGCGCAGGGCGCCACGCTGGCGCTGTCGGGCAGCAATGAGGAGAAGCTCAAGGCCTTTGCGGCCGAACTGGGCGGCGACCACAAGACCTTGGTCTGCAACCTGTCCGACCCGGCCGCCGTCGACGCGCTGGTGCCGCAGGCGGTGGAAGCGCTGGGCGGCAAGATCGACATCCTGGTCAACAATGCCGGCATCACCCGCGACAATTTGATCCTGCGCATGAAGGACGAGGAATGGTCGCAGGTGATCGCGGTCAATCTGGAAGCTGCCTTCCGCCTGTGCCGCGCCGCCGCCAAGCCGATGATGAAGGCGCGCTTTGGCCGCATCATCTCGATCACCTCGGTCGTGGGCGTCACCGGCAATCCGGGCCAGTCCAACTATTGCGCGTCGAAGGCCGGCATCATCGGCATGTCAAAGTCGCTGGGCCAGGAACTGGCGAGCCGCGGCATCACCGTGAACTGCGTGGCCCCCGGCTTCATCCGGTCGGCCATGACCGATGCGCTGAACGATGCGCAGAAGGGCACGATCCTGGCCAAGATCCCCGCTGGCGATCTGGGCGATGGCGACGATATCGGTGCGGCGGTCGCCTATCTGGCGAGCAAGGAAGCAGGCTATGTCAACGGCCAGACCCTGCACGTCAATGGCGGCATGGCGATGATCTGACCGACCGGCAGGGGCGGTCAGGCGATCTTCGTCCGGCCGGGCAGACTATAAGCGAGCGCGCCGTCCAGCAGGATGGCGCGTCGCATCGCCAGCGCCAGCACCGCGATCGCGGCGATCAGGTTGACCGGCACATGGGTCCATTCCGACACGGCCCGGCCGAACAAAGGCGCCATCCAGGCATAGGCCAGCCAGCTTCGTTCCCAGCCAAGCACGCCGCGCTTGCCCATGTCGGCGGCGACGAAGGCGATCGCCATCCCCAGCAGCACATAGTCATAATCGAGCACATAGGGTGTGCAGAGCAGGGCGGCGCTGAGCGCAGCGGCGCCCCGCACTTCCATCGTCCCACGGCGGGCGACCAGCGCGGCGATGCCGATGGCGATGGCTGTCACCAGGCCCTGCACCACATAGGCGGCTGGAATGCTGCCGCCCCATTGGCGAATGGCGGCAAAGGGGCTTTGGATCTTTTCCCAGCCGGTGGCACCATTTTCGATGATGATATGCTGCGTCAGGGGCAGAGAATCGATGAACGCCTGCCACACCGGCCAGCCCCAGATCAGCAATGTCAGCAGGCACAGGCCGGCCGAGGTCAGACCGGCGGCCAGGAAGGCGCGGGCATTGCCGCGTGCGATGATCAGCACAGGGATCAGCACCGCAAATTGCGGTTTGTAGACCAATGCGCCCAGCAGCATGCCGGCGATCCAGGGACGTCGGTCGAGCAGGGCCATGCCGCCGCCCAGCAGGCCGGCGGTCATGAACGCATTCTGGCCATGGCCCAGGCACACCATCACCACCGGCGCACCGAGCGCGATGAGCAGCGCGTCGCGCTTACCCAGCAGGACATGGCGGACGACCATCAGCGCGCCGGCCAGCGTCAGTCCCTGCCACAGCAGCAGGGCAGGGGTGTAGGGGATTTGCGCCAGCAACGTGGCCAGGATCAGGAAGGGCGGGGGATAGTGCCAGCCATAGAAAGGGATGGCGGGATCATGATGGATCGCCTTCTGCACTTCATGATGGGCGGGCCAGTTCCATGCCTGGGCGGCCTGGCCATGGTCGGCCATCCATCCCGCCGTCCAGACGTTTGAAAAGTCGGTGCCAAGCGGTCGGCCAAGCGAATCTACCGTGCCATGGGCCGTCGCGAACAGGTGGGCAAGGCCGATCAGCGTTGCTGCCAGCATCAGCCAGGCGGTCATTCTTGCCCGTTCCGGGGTGATGAACTGGTCGGGGCACAGGCGGTCGATCATCGCTGTTGACTGGCACAAGCGGCTGAAATTTTGGTAAACAACCCGTTGTTTCCGGGTTTTTTCCGGCTTTTTATTGCCGAAACGCACCTGTCCCTCCATCTAGGGGCTTGGCGGCCTTCCCTCTTGCCTCTATCGGGGCTTGGCACTAGGGCAATGCCTTAACGGTTATTCAGAACCACCAACGATACCCAGTAAGAAGGACCACTCATGAGTGAGACCGCGGATCGCGTAAAGAAAATCGTCGTCGAGCATCTGGGCGTCGAAGCCGAGAAGGTGACCGAGGACGCCAGCTTCATCGACGATCTGGGCGCAGACAGCCTGGACATCGTTGAACTGGTGATGGCGTTCGAAGAAGAATTCGGCGTCGAAATCCCGGACGATGCGGCTGAGAAGATCGCCACCGTCAAGGACGCGATCGACTATATCGACAGCAAGGCCTAAGGGCTTCGCGGCCTGCCCTCAGTGGCGGGCCGCCCTCCTTGCACAAGGATTGGCTCCTCCTGTCCGGTGATCCCGGAGCTTGGGGAGCCTTTTCGTATCTGGCCTGCCGTTCACAAGTGCGTGTGGAACGCCTAGATGAGCGGCACGGAACCAAAAATTGGAATTTCGGAGCAAGCATATGCGTCGCGTCGTCGTAACCGGCCTTGGCATGGTAAGCCCGCTTGGCGGGGATGTCGAAACCACCTGGAAGAACATCATCGCGTCGAAATCCGGCGCGGCGACGATCACCCGCTTCGACGCCACCGATTACAAGTGCCGCATCGCCTGCGAAGTGAAGCCGGCGGATCATGAATATGGCTATGACGCCTCGCTGGACGTCGACCACAAGATCCAGCGCCAGGTCGATCCGTTCATCGTCTATGGCATTTCCGCCGCCAGCCAGGCGCTGCGCGACGCGGGCCTGGACAATATGTCGGAAGAAGAGCGCCTGCGCGCCGGCTGCTCGATCGGTTCGGGCATCGGCGGCCTGCCGGGCATCGAAAGCGAATCGCTGGTGCTGGCCAACAAGGGCCCCAACCGGGTTTCGCCGCACTTCGTCCATGGCCGCCTGATCAACCTGATCTCGGGCCAGGTCTCGATCAAGTACGGCCTGATGGGTCCGAACCATGCCGTCGTCACCGCCTGCTCGACCGGCGCCCACTCGATCGGCGACGCTGCGCGCATGATCGCGATGGACGATGCCGACGTGATGCTGGCGGGCGGCGCGGAAAGCGCGATCTGCCCGATCGGCATCGCCGGCTTCGCCCAGGCGCGTGCGCTCTCGACCGGCTTCAACGACACGCCGGAAAAGGCGAGCCGCCCTTATGACGTCAACCGTGACGGCTTCGTCATGGGCGAAGGCGCGGGCGTGGTCGTGCTGGAAGAATATGAGCATGCCAAGAAGCGCGGCGCGAAAATTTACGCCGAAGTCATCGGCTATGGCCTGACCGGCGACGCCTATCATGTCACGGCGCCGCACCCGGAAGGCAATGGCGGTTTCCGTTCGATGCAGATGGCGCTCAAGCGTTCGGGCCTGGCGCTGGAATATATCGACTATGTGAACGCGCATGGCACGTCGACCCCGCTGGGCGACGAGCTGGAGCTGGGCGCAGTCAAGCGTCTGTTTGGCGATCATCTGGGCAGCATGTCGATGTCCTCGACCAAGTCGGCGATCGGCCACCTGCTGGGCGGCGCGGGCGCGGTGGAGAGCATCTTCTGCATCCTCGCCATGCGCGACCAGATCGTGCCGCCGACGCTCAACCTCGACGAACCGAGCGAAAGCTGCAAGGGCGTCGACCTGGTCCCGCACGTCGCCAAGGAGCGCAAGGTGCGCGCGGTGCTGAACAACTCGTTCGGCTTCGGCGGCACCAACGCCTCGCTCATCATGAAGGCGATCTGATACGCCTGATCCTCCCCTGAAAAGGGGAGGATCATGTAAGCCATAGCCGGTTGGGCATTATTTGGGTCGGGCAGTTGGGATGATGGCAAGACGATCCGGCGCAAATCCGGTGCGGCGACTGGGCTGCATCATCCTTCTGATCGGCCTGGCCGTTGTCGCCTTTGTCGGTTTCCGCTTCGTCCATGGCTGGACCGAGACGGGGCCGGCCACCCAGAATATCAGCATCGTCGTGCCGGAGGGATCGACCCTGTCCGATGCCGCGGTGCTGCTGAAATCGGCTGGCGCGGTGCGTTCGGCCGATGCCTTCCTGACCCGCGCGAAGGTCTTTGGCGGCGCCAAGCCGATCAAGGCCGGCGAGTTCGTGGTGCCCAAGGGCGCCAGCAACCGCGAGATATTGTCGATCCTGCAGGGCGGCAAGACGCTGACCCGGCTGGTCACCATCCCCGAAGGCATGCCGTCGATCCTGGTGCAGGAACGGCTGATGGCCAATGACGAGCTGACCGGCGATGTCGCGGTGCCGCAAGAGGGCAGCGTGCTGCCCGACAGCTATGCCTTCGACAAGGGCGAGCCGCGCGCCGCCGTGCTGAAGCGGATGCAGGCGGCGATGGACAAGGCGCTGGCGAAGCTCTGGGCCGAACGCGCGCCCAATACGATCGCCAAGTCGCCCCAGGAGGCGATCATCCTCGCCTCGATCGTCGAGAAGGAAACCGCGATCGCCAAGGAGCGGCCGATGGTCGCGGGCGTCTACAGCAACCGCCTGCGCAAGAACATGATGCTGCAGGCCGATCCGACGATCATCTATCCGATCACCAGGGGCAAGCCGCTCGGCCGCCGGATCAAGAAGTCCGAGATCGCCGACGTCAACGACTACAACACCTATGCGATGACCGGCCTGCCCAAGGGGCCGATCGCCAATCCGGGCCGGCTGTCGATCCTGGCGGTGCTGCACCCGGCGGAGACGAATGCGCTCTATTTCGTCGCGGACGGGAAGGGCGGCCATATCTTTGCCGACACCTATCAGCAGCATAATGAGAATGTGCGGAAGTGGTTCGAGATCCGCCGCGCGCGGGGCGAGCTGTAAAGCCCGGCTTGGCCGATATATAGCCGGGCTTGCCACATGGTCCGGCGCGCGCTAGGGATAGTCCAGCATCAAGAGTTGGGGCGACGCCCAACGCCAACCTGCCGTTCCGGGCAAGGTGGCACTCCCGATCCGGGAGGATGTGGCCGATCCGGCAACAAAGCGGACCTCAGCCACCGATCGTCGCCCCGCCAGGAAGGACTGACGAGACGTGCCGATCAAGATTGCCGATGACCTGCCCGCCCGCCGCACGCTGGAAGCCGAGGGCGTTGCCGTGATGGGCGAGGCGGATGCGGTGCGGCAGGATATCCGCCCGCTGCGGATCGCGCTGCTGAACCTGATGCCCAACAAGATCGATACCGAGACGCAGCTTGCGCGGCTGCTTGGCGCCTCGCCGTTGCAGGTGGAACTGACGCTGGTGCGGATCAGCGACCATGTGTCGCGCAACACCTCGGCCGATCATATGCAGTCCTTCTATCGCGCCTGGACCGATGTGCGCGACGAGCGGTTCGACGGCTTCCTGATCACCGGCGCGCCGGTCGAGCATCTGCCGTTCGAGGAGGTGAGCTACTGGCAGGAACTGCGCGCCATCTTCGACTGGACCCAGACCCATGTGCATCGTTCGCTCAGCATCTGCTGGGCGGCGCAGGCGGCGCTCCATCATTTCCACGGGGTCGAGAAACATGCGCTGGAGCGCAAGGCGTTCGGCGTGTTCCGCCATCGCAACCATGCCCCGGCCTCGCCCTATCTGCGGGGCTTTTCGGACGATTTCTCGATCCCGGTGTCGCGCTGGTCGGAAGTGCGGCGGGAATCGCTGCCGGTCGATCGCGGGCTGCAATTGCTGGCCGACAGCGCGGAGACCGGGCCTTGCCTGGTCCATGATCCGCGCCATGGCTTCCTGCACATGTTCAACCATGTCGAATATGACACGCGCACACTGGGCGACGAATATGCGCGCGACGGCGGCCGCCAGATGCCGGCCCATTATTTCCCCGACGACGACCCGACCCGCCCGCCGGAAAATCGCTGGCGCAGCCATGCCCATCTGCTGTTCGGCAACTGGATCAACGATCTCTACCAGACCGCGCCGTTCGACGTGGACATGATCGGCCAGGAGATATTGCAGAGCGCGGCCTGATCGGCGCCGATCAGCGCAGCAGGCCCTTGGCCGCCTGACTGCGGGCGTAGAGCCACTGGCCGATGCCGATCAGGATGATGACGGCCGGGAAGATCGCTGCGCCCGCGCCCTTCACCGCCAGCAGGTCGGTGCCAAGGAACGTGTGTCCGAACTGGACGATCACCGCGAGCAGCGACAGCAGGAACAGCGGCACCGCGACGCGGCGGCGCAGCAGCAGGGCGATCGCGCCCAGCGTGCCAGCGCCCACCGCCACCGCATAGACGGCCCAGGCCCAGCCGGGCATCTGGGCAAAGGCGCGGGCGGTGTCGGGATCGGTTTTGGCGAGTTCGCCGAGGTCGGCGCCATATTGCATGACGAAGGCAGCGACCCCCATCAGGTTCCATAGCAGCAGGATGACGGCGATGATGACGAAGGATGCCGGTGCGCGCATGATGCTTCCCCTCCTGGGCCGCGCCTGCTTGCCGGGCGCGGCATCTGTCATCATATAGCCTGTCCCGGCCGGGCGAAAGTCCGCCATCGCGTTGCAGGGAGGCGGTCCTGGCTGATCCGATCATTGTCACCGCGCTGCTGGGCGCCGCCGATTTCGCCTGGGCGGATGGCTTGCGCGGCGCCCATTTTCCGCCCGAACGCAATCAGGTGCCGGCGCATGTCACCCTGTTCCATCATCTGCCGCCTTCGCTGCTGCCCGAACTCAGGACGCGGATGAAGCAGATATGCGCCGGCCCGGCGCCACGGGCGCGGCTGGGCGATGTGCTGCTATTGGGGCAGGGGGTCGCCTATCGCATCGACAGTCCCGATCTGGCGGCGTTGCGTGGCGAATTGGCGGACGCCTTCACCGGCCTGCTGACGCCGCAGGACCAGGCCGGCTTTCGCCCGCATCTGACCGTGCAGAACAAGGTGGAGCCCAGGGTCGCGCGGGCGCTGGCCGACCGATTGCGCGCCGATTTCCATCCCCGCCCGATCGCAATCGCAGGCCTGGCTGCCTGGCACTATCGCGGCGGACCATGGGAACTGGCAAGCGAGACCCGGTTTCGGGGGTAGGGGATTTGGGTGGATTGCGGCCATCCCACCAACGTCATGCTGAACTTGTTTCAGCATCCATCAAGCCTAACAAACCATTGGTCTATTGGGAGGAATGGACCCTGAAACAAGTTCAGGGTGACGATGATGGAATGGCCAAAACTGGTCGTCAGCCGTCAAAACCCGATATCGTCATTGCTTCGCTACGCTTGCAATGGCGGGGTTCGCTCGCTTCCCGGCCGTCTTTCCTACTCAGCATATTTCTGGTCCACCCTGTGGGATGGAATTGGCCGCTCCCATTGCCCCGATATCGACCTTGCTGCAGCGCCCTGCCGCAACAAGTCTGTCGCGTCCTGGTCGCCTGATCGTCGCTTCGCTGGCGCGTCGGTGTCGCTTCACAGGCGCGCGATTGTCGCGCCGCCGTCGCTTTCCGATGACCCTATGCGGGGAAAATGGCGCAAAACGGGGCGACGACACTGTGAACTTCGTAGGAAAATCCGATTGTCGCGTCGTCGCCGACCGGTCAGGCGAGGCCCACTTCCTTGAGCGGAATGCCGGCATCGGCCAGTTGCGCCGGGTCGAGATGGGCGCCCGACAGCACATGGGCGCGGCCCTGGACATAGTCCTTGACCGCATTGACGCAATCGAGCGCGATCAGCTTGCCGCCCTTCAGATAGACGACCGAGAAACTGCGGGTGGCGGGATCGCCGCGCAGCACGGTCTGGTCGAAGCCGGTCGAGAGGCCCACCGTCTGGAGCTTGAGATCATATTGGTTCGACCAGAACCAGGGCACCGCGTCATAGGCCTCTTCCTTGCCGAGGATGTGCGCCACGGCGGTCTTGGCCTGGTCATTGGCGTTCTGGACGGATTCGAGGCGCATCTGCGCGCCGCCGGCAAAGCGGTTGGCATGGGATGCACAATCGCCCACGGCATAGATGTCGGGGAGCGAGGTGCGGCAATATTCGTCGACATCGACGCCATTGCCGCCGGCCGCGCCGGCCGCGATCAATGGGCCGGTTTCGGGCACGATGCCGATGCCCACGATCACCATGTCGGTCTCGATCCGCTCGCCATCCTGCATCAGCACCGCAGTGGCCCGGCCGTCCTCGACCGCGATACAGTCCATCTTCGCGCCGGTGCGCAGATCGACGCCATGGGCGCGATGCTCCGCCTCGTAGAAGCGCGAGAGATCCTCACCCGCGACGCGGGCCAGCACCCGGTCGAGCGCTTCGAGCAGGACGACGGTCTTGCCGAATTTGGAGAGGACGGCGGCCGCCTCCAGCCCGATATAGCCGCCGCCGATGATGGTGACATGGTTCACGCTGTCGATCTTCGCCATCATCGCGTCGACATCGTCGCGGCGGCGCACGGCATGGACATTGGCGGCTTCAGCGCCGCTGCAGGTCAGCATCCGGGGGCTGCCGCCGGTACACCAGATCAGCTTGTCATAGCCGATTTCCGCCTCGCCGACGGTGACGAACTTGCCGACCGGATCGACGCTCTTGACCCGCTTGCCCAGCAACATGTCGATCTTGCGCTCGTCCCAGAAGGCGGCGGGGCGGATCAGGATACGGTCGAAGCTCTTGTCGCCGGCGAAATATTCCTTGGACAAAGGCGGGCGCTCATAGGGCGGATCCTTCTCGTCGCCGATCATGCCGACCGAGCCTTCGAAACCGTGCTGCCGCAGCGAGATCGCCGCCTGCGCGCCGGCATGGCCGGCCCCCACGATCAGAACGTCATAATAGCTCATCCGCCCGCTCATCCTCTTTTATCCGGGGCTTTGCTTGGCGGCATTTGGCGATGCTGGCAAGCGCCGATGTGGCGGGGCGGGCAAGCGATGCCCGCCAACCATCGTCGGGGCGGTGCGCGCCGGTCAGGACATGGTCAGAACGCCTTCATAGGCACGGTCTTCCAGCGCCTTGCCGGCGCCCATGGCGACGCACATCAGGGGCGTGTCGGCGATCCGCACGGGCAGGCCGGTGGCTTCGGACAGCGCCTCATCCAGCCGGCGCAGCAGCGCGCCGCCGCCGGTCAGGGTGATGCCCTCGTCGATGATGTCCGACGAGAGTTCGGGCGCGGTCTGTTCCAGCGCAGTCATCACCGCCATCACGATCTGACCGACCGGTTCGGACAGGGCGTCGCAGATTTCCGTTTCGCTGATGGTCATTTCGGCCGGGCGACCATTTACCAGGTCGCGGCCCTTGACGATGATCCGCTCGCCCTCGCCATCGGGCGGGGTGGCGCAGCCGATCGCGCATTTGACCCGTTCGGCGGTGGCTTCGCCGATCATCAGATTATGGACGCGGCGGATGTGCGAGGCGATCGCGTCGTCCAGCTTGTCGCCGCCGACGCGCGCCGAATTGCTGTAGGCGATGCCGTTGAGCGACAGCACGGCCACTTCGGTCGTGCCGCCGCCGATATCGACCACCATCGCGCCGCGCGGTTCGGTGACGGGCAGGCCGGCGCCGATCGCCGCGGCCATCGGCTCCTCGATCAACTGCACCCGCGCCGCGCCGGCGTTGGAAGCCGCATCGCGCAGCGCCCGGCGCTCGACCATGGTGGAGCCGGTCGGCACGCAGATCACCACATCATAGCGGCGGCCGAAACGCCCGCCATCCTGCGCCTTTTCGACGAAATGCTTGATCATCTGTTCGGCCACGTCGATGTCGGCGATCACGCCGTCGCGCAGCGGGCGGATCGCCTGGATATTGGCCGGGGTCTTGCCCATCATCAGCTTGGCTTCATTGCCCACCACCTTGACCTTGCGGATGCCACGAATGGTCTCGATCGCGATGACGGAGGGTTCGTTCAGCACGATGCCGCGGTCGCGGGCGTGGATGACGGTATTCACGGTGCCAAGATCGATCGCCATGTCGCAGGCGGTCGAGGAGAAGAAGCGGGGCATTTTCATGGGAAAGCGGCGATCTGCAAAGATTGTGAAACAATGGCTCCCTGTGCCGCCGCCCGGCGGCGATCAGAAGGGCGCTGCGCCAGTCCGTCCGTTTCCCGCGTCTGGCCGAGGCTGAAGGGACGGAAAAGCGCGATAAAGGGCGGTTCAGGCGGTCTTGCGGATCAGGCGGCGCCCCAGCAGCACGCCGACGATGCCGAGCAGGAACAGGGTCCAGCCCGGCGCTTCGGGCACCGGCGTGCCGCCCGAGCTGCTGCCGGTCGGCGGATCGATCGGCGGGGTATAGCCGCCCGTATAGGTGCCCAGATGCATCTCGCCATTCTGGGTCAGGTAGCCGAACACGGCCGATCCCTGGATATAGTTGGCGGTGGTCGCATCGGCCCAGGGCGCGAGCAGCGATCCGCCCCAGCTATTGGTGAGGTCGAGCGACTGGGCGTCGCCGAAATTCCAGATCACATGTTCGCCAAGATTGGCGGTGCCGCCCAGGAAATTGTCGTTGAGGCTGACCGCGCTGCCGCTGACATTGACGATCGCGGTGTCGGCGCCGTTCAGGTTGAAGGCGATCTCGCCCACCTTGTCGAGATCGGCGGCGCTGATCGAGAAGACGGCCAGGCCGTTGGCGTCGGGGCTGGCGTTGAAGGTTGCGCGATTGCCGCTGATCACCATGTCGCTGTTGGCGGCCAGGCCCGACAGGTTGGTCGACAATTGCTTCATGCTGCCGGCCAGTACCGTGCCCTGCGTCGCCAGGCTGGATGCGAAGCCGGGGTCCGACGTGGCCAGGCCGGACTGGACGCTATTCTGGTTGATATTGGTGTTGCTGATGGTGCCGCCGACCTTCACCGTCTGGGCCGCGCCATTGAGGTTGAAGCCGCTTTCGACATTACCGCCGACCAGCGCGCCCGACCCGTTGTTCAAATTCTTGATGCCGCCGGTGACATTGCCGACCACGGTGAGGCCCGCCTGTCCGGTCGTGGACGTGGCGGGGGTGCTGATCTGGTAGCTGGAGGATGTGCCGGTGAGGTCGCCGCCAACGAAGGTGCGGCCCTCCACTTCGGAAGAGGAACTGAGGTCGCCCAGCACGATTAGATTCCATTCGCGCAGCGCGTCGGTGCCGGTTACGGGTGAGGCATGAGCGGGGGCGGCAGCCAGCAGCGCCAGCGACGCCGAAACCATGAAACCGGTCTTTTTCATAATAGATAACGCCAAGTCTTCGCATGTCGTCACAATGGATTGCGTGACGCGTGGCGAAGTCCCCCCTTCCGCTCTCTGGATTGTCGGCCCCGACTCCGACGCCGGAGCGCCAAGGACAGGGTGGGGGCGCCATAGTCCTGTCGGACCAGTGCGGCAATATTTTATTAACTATTGCACGAAGAGCGTGGCAGCTCGTCTTGGCGAGGGAAGGTGCGGACTTTTCAGGCCAGGGTCAGGTAAAGTTCCGCCTCGATCAGCCACTCGCTGCCAATCTGCCGCCATTTGGCGGTGTAGGCGCCCGAGGCGATGAGGATGCCGGACGATGCGGCGGCGCCCTGCCACTGGCCATGTTCGAAGGCGATCGGTTCGACGGGCGAGACGAGGATCGTGTCGGGCGTGCGGGTGTAGATGCTGCGATCGGGCGCGGCAAATTCGCGCTTCCAGGCCATCAGCTGCGCCTTGCGCCCGGCGATGACGCCGCTGTCGGTGCCGGTCACCATCACCACATCCTGCGCCAGGATCGGCCCGATGGCGGCCAGGTCGGCATCGGCGAGCGCCCGGTTGAAGCTGGCGCGGCGCAGGCGGATGGCAAGATCGGCGGTGGCGGTCATGGCGCTTCCCTTAGCAGGCGGCGCTGCCGTCGCCATGCCCGTCAGGCAAAAAAAGAACGCCCGCAGCGGGCTGCGGGCGTTCCGTTCGCCAGACCGGGCCATGTCGAGGAGGGCATGGCCGGCCCGGCGGGGAGAGGGGGGTTAGAGCTTGTAGCCCAGGGTCAGCACCCAGGAGCGGCCTTCGCCCGGATTGGCCCAGCCATTGTTACGGATGCTGGTATAATATTTTTCGTTGGTGAAGTTCTGGACGTTGAGCTGCGCCGTTAGCTTCTCGTCGAAGGTGTAGGACAGCATCGCCCGGTGAACGAGATAATCGTCCGAGTGATAGATCGGGACGATCGTCGTGCTGCCGGCCACCAGCGGCGTGACCAGGGCACGATTGTTGAGCGCGAAGCTGCCCTGGTAGGTCAGGCCATAGCCCAGTTGCAGCCCGAAGGGCAGGGTATAGGTGGTGAACAGGCTGCCCGAATGCTTGGGCGTATTGGTCATGTCCTGACCCTTCTGCACATCGGGGATCAGAACATTGTTGCCGCACGGGTTGGACGTAGCCGATCCGATCCCGGATGCAGTGCCCGTCCACGGGCTCGCAAGGCATGCATTGGACACGCTCTGGATGACCTTGCTTTCGAGATAGGTGTAGTTTGCGAAGATCGTCCAGGCTTCGGTGATGTTGCCGCTGGCGCCCAGGGTGACACCGTTCACGCGGTTGCGGCCATCATTGACGGGCAGCGTGCCGACAAACGGATCATTGCTGGTGACGCGATAATTTTTGCGCTCGTTGCGGAACAGGGCGGCGGTCAACTGAAGGCCGCCATCGAACAGGTCGATCTTGCCGCCGATCTCGTAATTGACTGCTTGTTCCGGATTGGCGTCGCAGGCGTCGTTGGAGCCATTGGTTCCGGTGATGATCAGGCCGCAGCCCGATCGCACCGTGGTGGCCGTCGGCGTCTTGCTGTTGGAATAGGCGACATAGAGGCTGGCATTGTCGGCCGGCTTGTAGACCAGGCCGATGCGGTAGGAGAAGAGATCGTCGCTCGCATTCTGCTGCGGGCCGGTGGTGTAGGCGCCCCCGGTGGCGGGGGTCGCGATCGTGTCGGAGCGGAAGCGGGCGCGGTTATGCTCCCAGCGGACGCCGCCATTCAGTTCGAGCCCATCGACGATCTTGGCCGCAGCAAAGGCATAGGTCGCGATGTTGAACAGGTCGCCCATCTGGTGGCCGGACCGGATCTTGTTGACCGGGCCGGTATAGATGCCGTTCGGATCGCTGATGCTGATCGGATCGAGCGTGGGGTTCGGCGTGGCGCCGTTGGCGTTGCGCAGGACGTTGCCATTGTCCAGCGTGTAATCTTCCTGCAGCATCGAGGTGCCGATGACCAGCGTATGGCCGCCCGGAATGTTGAAGGTCAGGTCGAGCTGATTGTAGAGCGTCTGGTTGACCGAGTCCCGGAAGCCGCCACGCGGGCCGCTGGGATAATACATGCCCGGCACCTGGCCGGCGGCGCAGGCCGCACCGGTCGGCAGTGTGCCGTTGGCGAGGCAATAGGCGCCCTGTGGCGGGTTGACGACCAGATTTTGCTCGACGCGCTGCCAGCGCGACAGGTTGCGGACCGACAGCAGGTCGCTGAAACGATGGTCGAAGATCGCCGTCGCCTGGTCGATCGTCTGATCCTGCTTGTCGAGATTCTTGTAGCCATAATAGCCGCTATAGGGCACGCCGGGCAGTGGCCCGTCATAGATCGCATTCTTGTAATAGGGGATGCCGTAAAGCGGCGTATTCTCGTCTTCCTGATGGGTGTAGAGCAGGGTCAGCGAGGTCGGCCCTTCCACGTCCAGCTTGACCGAGGGGGCCACGCCCCAGCGCTTGTAGCTGTCGACATCGCGCCGGGCGACGTCATTTTCATGATACATGGCGTTGAGGCGCACGGCGATTTGCTCGTTGACGCGGACATTGCTGTCGATGGTCGCGCGATAATAATCGGACGTGCCGATGCCGCCCTGCACCAGCGTTTCGCTGTCGGCCTTGGGGCGCTTGGTCACCAGGTTGATGTTGCCGCCGATCGCGCCCGAACCACCATAGACGGAGTTGGCGCCGTTGGTGACCTCGATCTGCTCCAGGTTGAACGGGTCGGTGCGGCTATATTGGGCGCTGTCGCGCACGCCATCGATGCTGATGTCGGTGTTGGCGCTCTGGCCACGCAGGTTGATGCTGTCGCCATAGCCGCCGCCGCCTTCGCCCGCGCCGAAGGTGATGCCCGGAACGGTGGACAGCACGTCGCGCAGGGTGAGGAGGTTCTGCTTCTGGATGGTCTGGTTGCCGATCACCGTGATGGTCTGCGGCGTGTCGAGCAGGGGGCGAACATATTTGGGCGATTCGGGCTTTTCCACCTTGATGGAACTGTCGTCGATCGCCGTGTCGGTGACCGTGACGCCACCCAGTGCCTGGCCCTGGCCATTATCCTGCGCGTGTGCGCCGGATGCGAAGGCCATTGCGCCGACGCAGCTCAGTGCAAGGAAGGATGGAGTGTTTCCATATTTCGCCATTGTTTCAGAACCCCTTTCGATTGTTGCAGGGCTGCTATTGCGACCTATTCGCATTGTCAATGCTATTGCGAGTGGATATCTGTTCGACGATGCTTTTTTGCTAAATGATGTAAAAGTCGCACAGTTGGAAAAGTGGCTAAATGGCCAACATATGGATCATAACGGCCCATCAGCGGCGCGTGCCTGTCAGTGGCACCCGAAGGCATTGCTTTATCGCGTGCGATGTCGCTTCATACGCGGTCGAATGCGCACAAGGCGGCCAAAACCTGCCGATTTTGGCGGTCGGCCTCGAAATGGGCGAGGGCAGGGTCGCGATCGGCGATCGCGTCGATGATGCGCAGACGACCGTGGCGCCATATGCCGAGGTCGAACATGTCGGCCCCGGTGCCGTCGCGCTCCACATCGCGCGCGCTCCCCAGCGCGACACGGGTCAACAGCTCGAACAGGGGCTGGCTGACCATTTTGAACAATATGTCCTGCAGCCGGCCTTCCAACTGGCCGAGCCCGTCCATGCTATCGCATGCATCGATCTGACTGCGCAGATCGAGTAATTCCCTGTGAAGGGCCTGGTCGTCGCATCGCGCGGCAGCGGCGCAGAGCCGGTTGAACAACAGCGAGGTGATGTCGAGTATCTCGCGCCAGGAACCCGGTTCGCCGCACAGATAGGCGCCCAGCATCCGTTCCAGATCGGCCATTTGCGGTCGCCGGCCATAATAGCCGCCGCCTGGCCCGCGCCGGACCTCCAGCAAGCCCTCATGCTCCAGGATGCGTGCTGCCTGCTGGACCGTGACGATGCCGACCTCCAACTCGCGGGCAAGGGTTTGCAGCGAACCAATCTGCTCGCCGGCCGGTGCAGCGAGGATGCGCCGGCGCAGGGCGTCGGCGGTATGGCGGACGATCTGCCGCTTGCCGATCGCCGGTTCGGTCAGGTCATTTTGCTGGATGAGGCTCATATGAATTAATGTGCATATTGATTGATATTTCGCAAGGGCGATACTGAGCGCGATCGCCTTGATGATCTAATAATATGCACATTAATATCAATTCTAAGAGTCGCCGCCCCGTCCTGGAGCGGTGCCGCTGCGCTTGCCGCGCCGGAAGGAGAGAGCCATGGCGTTCAGGGATCCCGTGATCGACGCATTGCCGCGTCACCCCATCATCATTGGCGGACAGCGCGAAGTGCCCACCGGCCCGGCGCGCCACGCCCATGTCTATCCCGGCACCGGCAAGGTGACGCAGGAACTGGCGTTGGCAGATGCAGAGGATGTCGACCGGGCCACGGCCGCCGCGCGCAAGGCTTTCCCCGCATGGCGCGCGATGCCCGGCGACAAGAGGCGCGACCTCATGTTCCGCATCGCCGCCCTGCTGGAGGCCAAGTCGGCGGATTTCGCGCCGAGCCTGATCGCCGAAAATGGATCGGTGGCGATGGTGGCACCCTATATGGGCTATGATGCCGCCCAGAAGTTCCGCTATTTCGGTGGCTGGTGCGACAAGCTGCACGGGCGCACCATCCCGATGTGGGGCGCGCCGGCCCATGATTATGTCAGCTATGATCCCTATGGCGTGATCGGCATCATCGTACCGTGGAACGGGCCGATTTTCGCCGCGACCATGGTGCTGGCGCCGGTGCTGGCAGCGGGAAATTGCGTGGTCATCAAGGCGCCCGAACTCGCTCCCTACAGCGTCATGCAACTGGTCGAACTGCTGCATGAGGCCGGCCTGCCGGATGGCGTCGTCAATCTGGTCACGGGCGGCGCCGATGTCGGCGCGGCGATGGTCAGCCATCCCGGCATCGACAAGATCGAGTTCATCGGATCGGGCGCGACCGCGCGCCAGGTGCTGGCCAATGCGGCCCAGTCGCTCAAGCCGGTTGGCCTGGAACTGGGCGGCAAGTCGGCCGTGGTCGTGTTCGATGATGCCGACCTGATGCTCGCCGCGAAGAAGGGGCTGACCGGGGCGATTTCCTCCAACGGGCAGGGGTGCATCAATGGCACGCGGCTGCTGGTCCAGCGGGGCATTTATGATCGCTATCTCGACCTGATCGGGGCGATGGCCGGCCATGTGCAATCAGGCGACCCGTTCGATCACGCGACGGTGCTGGGGCCGGTGATCAGCCAGAATGCGCTCGACCGGATCAGCGGCATGGTGGCGCGCGGCGTCGCCGATGGCGGCCGGATCATCGCGGGCGGCCAGCGGCTGGCCGGCGATTTTGCCGATGGCTTCTTCCTGCCGGTGACGATCCTGGCGGACGTGCCCGACCAGTGCGAGATCGCCCAGAATGAGGTGTTCGGGCCGGTGCTGGTCGTGACGCCGTTCGAGGATGAGGAGGAGGCGATCGCGCTCGCCAACGGCACCGACTATGGCCTGGGTGCCTATGTCCACACCCAGAATTTGCGCTGCGCCCATCATATGGCGCGCGAGCTGCAGGCGGGCATGATCCATGTGAACGGTTCGGGTGAGGCGATGCAGCCCAATTGCCCGTTCGGCGGCTTCAAGCAGAGCGGGCATGGCCGGCTGGGCGGGGTCGAGGGGCTGCATGAGTTCCTCCAGCCCAAGAATGTCTGGATGAGCATGGCCGCGCCGGAGGGTGGGCAATGAGCCTGTGTGATCCCGCAGCGCGCAGCGCTCTCGGCAGCGGGCTTCAGGCGGAACTGACGGGGCGGGATGATCCCGCGCCGCAATCACCGGTGGCGGAGAGCTGGCGCGATTTCATCTATGCCGAAATCTGGTCTCGTCCGGGGCTCGATCGACGCGCGCGCTTCCTGATCGCGCTGGCTTCGGCGGCCGGCGCCGATGCGCCCGCCGACCGGCTGGACGGCTATGTCCGTGGGGCACTGGCGACCGGCGCGCTGACCCAGGCCGAATTGCGCGAGGCGGCGCTGCATGTCGCGGTCTATTCCGGCTGGGATAAAGGGGGCGCGATCGATGCTGCGATCGATCGGGTCGAAGCGGAGCAGGGGCTGGCGCCGGTTCTGCTGGCACCGATCCGGGCCGAACCCTGGGATGCGCAGCAGCGCATGGAGCAGGGCTTTGCTGAATTTCGTGCGGTGATGACTTTTGACGGCCCGCGCGTCGGCAATGGCCTCCCCTATCTGCAGGATGGCATATTGAACTTCGTGTTCGGCGAAATGTGGTGCCGGCCAGGCATCGATCAGCGGTCGCGCCGCTTCCTCACGCTGGTGGGCGTCGCAGATTCCGCGGCCACCGTGCCGATCGCCAGCCATTTCCACGCAGCCATGGCGAGCGGCAATTGCACCGCCGCCGAACTCAACGAATTTGTCCTCCAATATGCGGTCCATGCCGGCTGGCCCAAGGCGTCGGTGATCCAGGGCGTGGTGCTGGAAATGGCCGGGAAGGTCGCCAAGGGCCTGGCCTGGAACGCGCGGGAGGAAGGGCGATGAGCATCGCGATCGACATGCGCGGCAAGGTGGCGTTGGTGACTGGCGCGGCTTCAGGCCTTGGCCGCGCGACGGCGGTGAAACTGGCACAGGCCGGCGCCGGGCTGTGTTTGGTAGACGTCAATGCACAAGGGTTGGCCGAAACGCTGAGCCTGCTTGCTGAGGGCGAGCATCAGACGGCGGTTGTCGATCTGGCCGATCCTGACGCTTGCCGTGCCACCGTCGATGCGGCTGTCGCCCATTTCAGCCAGCTCGATGCGCTGTGCAATGTCGCTGGCCTCATCTATCTCGCCAATTCGCCCGACATGCCCCGGCTGCTTTGGGACAAGACGCTGGCGGTCAACCTTACCGCGCCCTTCCTGCGGTCACAGGCGGCAATCCCGCATCTGCTGAAGGTCAATGGCGCGATCGTGAATGTCGTCTCTTCGGCCGCGTTCATCGGCGAGGCCTATGCCGCCGCCTATTGCGCGTCGAAAGCCGGCCTTCTCAACCTCACCAAGGCCATGGCGATGGAGTATCAGAAGCAGCCGATCCGCATCAACGCCGTTGCGCCCGGTGGCATGATGACCAATATCGCCACCAATTTCCGGCCGCCCGCAGGTTGCGACTTCGAATTGCTCAAGCGTTTTTCCGGGATGCGCGGCACGGTCGAGGTCGATGATGTCGCCGACATGGTCGCGCTGCTCGCCTCGCCGGCCGGGCGTGGCTTCCACGGCAATTGCATCTCGATCGATGCCGGGATCACCGCAGGATGAGCGGGATGGAACGGATCGGCTTCATCGGCCTGGGTAGCCAGGGTGGTCCCATGGCTGAACGGATCGCTGCCGCTGGCTATCCGCTCATGCTCTGGGCCCGCCGTGCGGATGCGCTGGCGCCCTTCCTCGAAAAGGGCGCCACGGCAGCGCCGGACATCGCGACTTTGGGGGCGACCTGCGATCATGTCGGCATCTGCGTCGTCGATGACGCCGGCGTGGCCGAGATCGTCGGGCAATTGCTGCCGGCGATGCGACCGGGCAGCCGGATCGTCATCCATTCGACGATATTGCCCGACCATTGCGTCGCATTGGCCGAACGCTGCGGGGAACGCGGCATTGCCTTCCTCGATGCGCCGGTCAGTGGCGGTGGCCCGGCCGCGGCGGCCGGCACCTTGACCCTGATGTGTGGCGGTGCGGTCGATGTCTTCAAGGCGGCCCGGCCGGTGCTGGAAAGCTTTGGCGGCCTGATCGTGCGAATGGGTGATGTCGGCGCGGGGCAGCGCGCCAAGATCGTCAACAATGCGCTGATGGCGGCCAATATGGGTCTGGCCCACGCCGCGATGGAGGCGGGCAGGGCGCTGGATCTGGATGGCACGGCCCTGCGCGACCTCATCAAGGCGAGCAGCGGCCGCAGCTTCGGTTTCGAGGTTTATGCCCGCCTGCCGACGCCCGGCGCCTTTGCCCATGGCGCGCCGCTGCTGCGCAAGGATGTCGGTCTGCTGATGGCCAGCCTGCCTGATGATGCCAGTGCCGAAGCCTTGTCCCGCGCCGCCACGCCCCTTCTCTCCGCCGCCTGCGGCGACTGACTTTTCAGGAGACCGATCCATGTCCTTCACTCTCGACCAGTTCCGCCTCGACGATAAAGTCGCGATCGTCACGGGCGCCGGCGGACGCGGCAATTCCATCGGCCGGGCCTATGCACTGGGGCTGGCGGCGGCCGGTGCCGCCATCGTCGTTGCTGACCTCAATGGGGAAGGCGCCCAGGCGGTGGCTGACGAGATCATCGCCAGCGGCAGCCGCGCCATTGCCGTCAAGGTCGATGTGGCTGATGAGGCATCAACGCTGGCCATGGCGACGGCGGCCAGTGATGCCTTTGGCGGCGTCGACATCCTCATCAACAATGCCGCGCTGATGGTCGATATCAGCTACGACAATATCGAAGCCGTCAGCCTCGACGCCTGGAACCGGGCCTTTGCGGTCAATCTCAATGGTGCGCTGCTCTGTGCCCGCGCGGTGATCCCTTCGATGCGGGCGCGTGGTGGCGGACGGATCATCAACCAGACGTCGGGCGGGGCATTTCCAGCGACGGGCCTCTACGGCATTTCCAAGCTGGCGCTGGTGGGCCTCACGACGACGCTCGCAAAGCAACTGGGCAAGGACAATATCACCAGCAACGCGATCGCGCCGGGCAATGTCACGTCGGATGCCGGCAAGATGCTGGTGCCCGACGATTCCCCGTTCATCCAGTTCCTGCAGATGAGCTGTGCCCTGCGCCCGCGTGGCGAGCCGGATGAACTGGTCGGCACGGCGCTGCTGCTCTGTTCGGACGCGGGGCGCTGGATTACAGGCCAGACGATCCATGTCGATGGCGGATGGGTGCTGCGGCCTTGAACGGAGGCGGGGCGTCATGGCACAAATTGCGGTCAGGCCATGATGCCCGCTGCCGGATCAGCGTCCGCGATTCCCGTTCGCAGGATCATCGGCATTTTACCGTAATCGCCGAATAATCTGCGTATTATCTCCAAAATCGTCAAATGTTACGAAACACATTCGGCTGCCCCCTTGATACCGTTTCCTCCAGAAAAGAACAGAAATGTGGCGAGGAAAACAAATAAAAACAGGGGGTTTTTATGTTGTCATCTCACAAGGGCCGCCTTCTCAAGCTGTTGCAGGCCGGCAGTGCATTATCCTGCATGGTCGCCATGGCTGGCGGCGTTGCACAGGCCCAGGAACAGGATCAGGGCGAAATCGTCGTTACCGCGCTCAAGCGCAACACCCGCGTTCAGGATACCCCGATCGCGATCACCGCCGTGACGGGCGCCAGCCTGGAAGCGGCGGGCACCAGCAGCTTCACCGAACTGACCCGCGATACGCCCAGCCTGCGCATCGTCGATGGCGGCCCCGGCAATCGGCGCGTCATCCTGCGCGGTGTCACGGCAGCCGGTGAACCGACGGTCGGCGTCTATTATGACGAAGCGCCGGTGTCCGGCTCGGTCGGCACCACCAGCGATGCTGCTGGCGCCACGCCCGACTTCCGCATTTTCGACGTCGAACGCGCCGAAGTGCTGCGCGGGCCCCAGGGCACGCTCTACGGCTCCGGTTCGATGGGCGGCACGCTGCGCATCATCTTCAACAAGCCCAGGACCGACAAGATTGAGGCGGCCTTTGCCAGCACCATGTCGGCGGTCGAGGGCGGATCGATGGGCGCGTCCTTCGACGGGATGCTGAACGTCCCGCTGATCGAGGACAAGCTGGCCATCCGCATCGTCGGCAACGCCACCCAGGTCGCGGGCTATGTCGACAACAGCTATTATGGCTACAAGAATATCAACGATCCCTACACCTATGGCGGGCGCATCATGCTGCGCTTCACGCCGACAGAGGCGCTGACGCTGGACCTGAGCGCCAATTACGAGAAGGCGGCCGGTGAATCGCCGCGCTGGTATGCCGAAACCGGCAAGCGCTGGACCACCGACGCGCGCGCGGAATCGGGCAATTACGACACCAACCGCATCTATAATGCGACGCTCAACTATGATTTCGGCCCGGTCGTGCTGACCGCCATCACCACGTACACCGATCGCGACCGCATCGTCGTCGGCGATGTCAGCGATACGTTCAACGGCCGCGACACGGCGGCCCGCTGCCAGACCTATCGCGGCAATGGCGCCGCCTGCTCCGCTGACGTGCTGGCCGATTATCTGTCGGACACCCGCGCCCTGCTGTCGTCCAGCCTGTATCAGCCGCAATCGGTCAAGAACTGGCTCAACGAAATCCGCCTGAGTTCGACCGGGGATGGCCCGCTCAACTGGACCGTCGGCCTGTTCAGCGAGGACCGCAAGACGGTGGTGCGCTCGACCCTGCTCAAGGCCGATCCGGACACTGGCTTCCTCTACGATCCGGACGATATCGCCAATCTCGCTTATGACCGCACCATCAACGACAAGCTGAAGCAGAAGGCGGTCTTCGCCGAAATCTCCTACAAGCTGTTCGACAAGCTGACGCTGACCGCAGGCGCGCGCTATTATGATTATAAGAAGACGGTCGGCGGCCGGATCGACATGGGCCAGGAACATTATGCGTCGGTCGTGACGCCCTATACCGAAGCCAAGTCGTCCGAGGACGGCGTCCTTACCAAGTTCAACATCTCCTATCAGGCGACCCCTGATGTGATGGTCTATGCCCAGGCGGCGCAGGGCTTCAGGCCGGGCGGCGTCAACCAGGTGATTGGCCTGTCGGCGGCGCTGGCCGCCTACACATCGGACAGCCTGTGGAACTATGAACTGGGCTTCAAGAGCAAGATCCTGCCGCGCACCTATCTCAACATGGCGACCTACCAGATCGACTGGAGCAACATGCAGGTGTCGGCCCGCACGGCGGGCACCGGCTCGGTCTTCGGCCTCATCTCCAACGTCGGCGCGGCCCGCATTCGCGGCGTCGAGGCGGAATTCTCCACCGAGATTGCCGGCATCAGCTTCAGCGCCAACGGTTCCTACACCGATGCCAAGCTGACCGAGGATCAGGTCAGCACCATCGTCGTGGCATCGGGTCGCAAGGGCGACCGGATCGCCAATGTGCCGAAATGGAATTTCGGCGGATCGGCCGAATATAAGCATATGCTGACCGATGCGATGGATGCCGTCATCCGCACCGATGTCACCTATAATGGCAGTTCCTACAGCACGATCAGCCCGACCGACACCTATCGGCGCCGGCTGGACGATTATACGCTGACCAACCTGCGCCTGGGCGTGCAGGCCAGCGACAACAACTGGGGCGCCCATTTCTTCGTGAACAATCTGTTCAACGAACTGGCAGTGGTCAGTTCCAGCTCCAGCAGCAACACCGGCGGCAAGACGGTGGTGTTTACCGCGCCGCCGCGCACCTACGGCATCAACCTCACCAAGAAGTTCTGATCGCCTGGCACGGGGGCGGCCTGTCGGTCGCCTCCCTTTTTGGGGGCCTTATGGCGGCCCCATGATCGATACAGGGGGATGATATGTTCAAGCGACACATGTGTTTCGCCGGCCTTTCACTGCTCGCGCTGGCTGCCGGAGGGGCGATCGCCCAGCCCGCCAAGGCGCCGGTGGAAGCGGTCAAGCCCCGCGCCGGCGCCAATCCCGCACCGGCGCGCGCTGCCGGCGAAGGCGCTGGCCCGTTCCGCAAGATGGTGATACGCGGCGTCACCCTGATCGACGGCAGCGGCGCGCCGCCGCGCGGGCCGGTCGACATCGTGATCGAAAATGACGTCATCGCTGACATCCTGCCGGCCGGAACGCCCGGCCTGCCGTTCAAGCAGGGACGCGCGCCGACCGACGCCGATTATGAACTGGACGCGACCGGCATGTTCGTGACGCCCGGCTTCATCGACATGCATGTCCATGGCTCCACCGACGACAAGGCGCCGGACCTGTCCTATTCCTACAAGCTGTGGCTGGCCCACGGCGTCACCACGGTGCGCGGCGTCGACCTCGCACCCATGGAAGTGTCCCTGAGCGAACGCGCGCGCTCCGCCCGTAACGAGATCGTCGCGCCGCGCATCTTCGCCTATCAGCGGCCGGGGCAAGGCAAGGGCTGGACAGGCGGTCGCACCAACACGCCGGAAAAGGCGCGTGCCTGGGTGCAATGGGCGGCCAAGCAGGGGATCGACGGCATCAAGTTGCTGGATGATCCGGACCAGCCGCCCGAAGTGATGGCCGCCATCATGGATGAGGCGAAGAAGCTGAAGCTCGGCACCACGGCGCATCTGTCCCAGATCGGTGTGGGCCGCATGAACGCCGAACAGGCGGGCGATGCGGGCCTTGGCACCGTCACCCATTTCTACGGCCATTTCGAATCCCTGCTGAAGAATGGCCCGGTCCAGAACTGGCCGGTCGACTATAATTATGCCGACGAGCAGGATCGGTTCGGCAATGTCGCCAATCTGGCGGAAGAAAGCGTCGAGCCGGGATCGGACCGCTGGTGGGCCTATCTGGAGCATCAGAAGGCCAATCATGTCACCTTCGACCCCACCATGACCATCTATGCCGCCGGCCGCGATCTGATGTTGGCGCGTAACGCCGACTGGCACGACAAATATACCATGCCGCAGCTGTGGAATTTCTACATGTCCTCGCGCGAGAACCACGGCTCCTATTTCTATGACTGGACCACCGCGATCGAGGTGAAGTGGCGGAATTTCTACCACAAATATATGCGCCTGATTAACGACTACAAGAATATCGGCGGTCGCGTCACCACCGGGTCGGACTCCGGCTTCATCTTCAAGCCCTATGGCTTTGGCTATATCCAGGAACTGGAGCTGCTGCAGGAAGCGGGCTTCAATCCGTCACAGGTGATCCAGTCGGCGACGCTGAACGGCGCGCTGACACTCTATGATCCCAGGGGTGAAGTGCCACCGATCGGCACGGTCCGCGTCGGCAAGCTGGCGGACCTCGTCATCCTCAAGGAAAATCCGCTGCAGAATTTCAAGACGCTCTACGGCACCGGCACGCTGCGCCTGAACGAGCAGACCCAGCGGCTCGAACGGGTGGGCGGCGTCAGCTACACGGTCAAGGACGGCATCGTCTATGACGCGAAGAAATTGCTGGCGGATGTCGCGGACATGGTCGTTGCGGAAAAGCGGCGCATGGGCATGCCGGAACAGGGGCTGCCCCATCCCTGACGGGGCGGGGCTTGATAATTCAACAGGGACGGGAAAAGAATGAAGAACAAGATGCTGATCCGGTCGGGCCTTGCTGCGCTCGCCCTCATGACGGTCGCCAGCGCCTCTCATGCGCATGATCCGGACGAATGGTATGTCGGCGGCGCTGCCGGCATCGTCAATGGCAAGAAGCCGACCTTCGTGCCCGCGCCGGCGCGTGGCAGCGCTGACAATGTCGGCCCCTTCCGCAAGCTGGTGATCCGTGGCGCGACCCTGATCGACGGCACCGGCGCACCGCCGCGCGGCCCCTATGACATTGTCGTGGAAGGGAACAAGATCACCGCCATCACCCAGGCCGGCTGGCCCGGCCTGCCACAGGCGAAGGGGCGTGCGCCGACCGACGCCGATTATGAGATCGACGCGACCGGCATGTATGTGATGCCCGGCTTCAACGACATGCATGTCCACACCCCCGCCAGCGACAAGGCGCCGGATATGAGCTATGCCTACAAGCTGTGGCTGGCCCATGGCGTCACCACGGTGCGCGGCGTGCCGCTGGCCGATCCGGTCGTCGCCAGTTCGGAAAAGAACCGCTCCGCCGCCAACGAGATCGCGGCACCGCGTATCTTCAACTACCAGACGTTGGGCGCCGGCTGGGACGGCGGGCCGATCGACAGCCCGGACAAGGCGCGCGCCTGGGTCAAATGGGCTGCCGCGCACAATATCGACGGCATCAAATTCTTCAATCGGCCCGAGGAGACGCCGCAGATCATCGCCGCCGCCATTGACGAGGCGCACAAGAACAAGATGGGCACCACGGCCCATCTGTCACAGACCGGCGTCGCCAATTTCAACGCCTATGACGCGGCCGAGGCGGGGCTGGATACCGTCACCCATTATTATGGCCATTTCGAATCCCTGCTGAAGGACGGGACGATCCAGCGCTTTCCGTCCGACTATGACTATAATAACGAACAGCATCGCTTCGGCGAGGTGGCGGAAATCTGGAACCAGACGGTCGAGCCGGAATCCGAACGCTGGTGGGATTATCTGAAGCATCAGAAGGAGAAGCATGTCACCTTCGACCCGACGATGAACATCTATGCGGCATCCCGCGACCTGATGCGGGCGCGCAATGCCGACTGGCAGAATCTCTACACCACGCCGCAGCTCTGGGCCTATTTCCAGTCGACCCGCGACAATCACGGTTCCTATTTCTACGACTGGGGCACCGAGAACGAGTTTGCGTGGAAGAAATTCTACAACAACTATTTCAAGCTGGTCAACGACTATAAGAATATCGGCGGCCGGGTGACGGTCGGCACTGATTCCGGCTTCATCTACAAAGTCTATGGCTTCGCCTATATCGAGGAGCTGGAACTGCTGCGCGAAGCCGGCTTCTCGCCGCTGGAGATCATGCGCTCGGCCACCATGTGGGGTTCGCAGACCCTCTATGAGCCCAAGGGCATGGCGCCGCCGACTGGCGTGCTGCGCGTCGGCATGCTGGCCGACATGGTCATCACCAGGGAAAACCCGCTGGCCAATCTCAAGACGCTCTATGGCACCGGTCATTCGCGTCTGAACCCGGAAACCAACAAGCAGGAAATGGTCGGCGGCGTCAGCTACACGATCAAGGACGGCATCGTCTATGATGCCAAGAAGCTGCTGGCCGAAGTGGCCGAGATGGTGAAGGCGGAAAAGGCGCGCACCGGCCAGACCGGCGCCGGCCCGGCCAATCCCAACGCCATGTAATGGATCGAAAGCGGCGCTCTGGGGAAGGGCGCCGCTTTCATGTCATAGCGGCAGCGCCGTCGTCGACTTGACCTCTTCCAGCACCGCATAGGTCCGCGTCTCGCGCACACCCGGCATGTCGACCAATTCCTCGGCCAGGAATTTTCGATAGGCGGCCATGTCCTTCATCCGGACCTTGATCAGATAGTCGAAACCGCCGGCCACCATATGGCATTCCAATATGTCCCGCTGCCGCCGTGTCGCTTCGGCAAACTGGCGGAAGATGTCGCCGGTGGTGCGGTTGAGCAGCACTTCGATGAAGATCAGCAGCGGCCGCTGGTTGAGGTGCGGATCGAGCAGCGCGACATAGGAAGAGATATAGCCATTGTCCCGCAGCTTGCGGGTCCGGTCGAAACAGGCCGATGGCGAGAGGTTGCAATGCTTGGCCAGATCCTGGTTGGTTATGCGACCATCGATCTGAAGCTTGTTCAATATCTTCCGGTCAGTTTCGTCCAGGTTCATCGAAACCCCCAAAACGCTAGCAGTTGGCCAAACCTCAACGATATCTGTGCAAGTCGCGGAAAATGCTGGGCTGCGATCCCATGGGCTCATGCCGGGGATAACGTATCGCTGTGGGAAACCCTCAGCGGCATCGCACGTCCCTCGCGGGATTAGCGCCCAACTTGCCAGCGAGGCAGGAGTGTACTAAATGGTACACAATGTCGCAGCCGTCAGGGCTGGGCGACTCGATCGGCCTGTGGACCCGTGGGCACCGCTCTCCGACGACCATAAGAGATGAAGGAGGTGCCGCGTGTCAGGCACGAAAATGCACGGCCAGCCGCTTGTTCGCGGTTGGCTGCTTCTGTTGGGGGCGGTGATCCTTGCCGCTGGCCTCTTTTTCGCCATCGGCGGCGGCAAGCTCGTCAGCTTGGGCGGCAGTCCCTATTTCCTGATCGCCGGCATCGCGCTGGTCCTCGCGGGCGGCCTCATCGCCCTGCGCAAGACCAGCGGCGGCCTGCTGTTCGGCGCCACCTTCCTGGTGACGGTCCTCTGGGCGCTGTGGGAAGTCGGCTTCAGCTTCTGGCCGCTCATTTCCCGCTTGCTGGCGATGGGTGTCGGCGCGACCGTCGTTGCGCTCTCCTATCCGCTGCTGCGGCGCGGCGACGGTTCTGCGCCCGCCTGGCGGCCTGCATTGCTGATGGCAACGCTGGTCGGCCTGGGTTCGGCGGCCGGTGCGGCCGGCATGTTCATGGTCCATCCGACCGTGCCCTTTGCCGGGCAGGTGGCTTCGCTGGTGCCGGTCGATCCGGCGCGCGAGCAGAAGGACTGGACCGCCTATGGCAATACGCCAGGTGGCAGCCGCTTCGTCGCGCTCGACCAGATCACCCGCGACAATGTGAACAAGCTCAAGGTCGCCTGGACCTATCGCACTGGCGACGTCGCGCAGAGCGACGGCAATGGCGCCGAGGACCAGAATACCCCGCTGCAGGTCGGCGATACATTGTTCATCTGCACCCCGCACAACAATGTCATCGCTCTCGACGCCGATACCGGGCGCGAGAAGTGGAAGACGCTGATCAATGCCAAGGCATCGGTCTGGATGCGCTGCCGGGGCCTTGCCTATTTCGACGCCCATGCGCCGATCCAGCAGCCCAGCCTGCCCGGCGCGACGCCGGTGACCGCCGTGACGGTGCCGACGGGCGCCGCCTGCCAGCGCCGCATCCTGATGAACACGATCAATGCCGAACTGATTGCGCTGGATGCCGACACCGGCAAGTTCTGCGCCGATTTCGGCACCAATGGCCGGGTCGACCTGAAGGCCGGCCTCGGCAATGCGCCCGATCCCCAATATCAGCTGACCTCCGCGCCGACCCTGGCGGGCACGACTGTGGTGGTCGGCGGCCGTGTCGCCGACAATGTGCAGGTCGATATGCCGGGCGGCGTGATGCGCGGCTTCGACGTCATTACGGGCAAGCTGCGCTGGGCTTTCGATCCGGGCAATCCGGCGATCACCGGCACCCCGCCGGCAGGCAAGACCTATGCCCGCTCGACCCCCAATGTCTGGGCTGCCATGTCCTATGATCCGGCGTCCAACACCGTGTTCATGCCGGTCGGCAGCGCCTCGGTCGATCTCTATGGCGTCACCCGCAGCGCGCTCGATCATAAATATGGCGCGTCGATGCTTGCGCTCGATGCCACCACCGGCCGTGAGAAATGGCATTTCCAGACCGTCCATAACGACCTTTGGGACTTCGACCTGCCGATGCAGCCGAGCTTCGTCGACTTCCCCATCGATGCCGCCCGCAAGGTGCCTGCGCTCGTCTTTGGCACCAAGGCAGGGCAGGTCTATGTGCTTGATCGCGCCACCGGCAAGCCGCTCACCGACGTGAAGGAAGTGCCGGTCAAGCCGGCGAACATTCCGGGCGAGCCTTATTCGCTGACCCAGCCCAAGTCGCTCGGCATGCCGCAGATCGGCGTCGGCCCGCTGACCGAGGCGGACATGTGGGGCGCCACTCCGTTCGACCAGCTGCTCTGCCGTATCGCCTTCAAGGGCATGCGCTATGAGGGGCTCTACACCGCGCCGGGCACCGACAAGTCGCTGAGCTTCCCCGGATCGCTGGGCGGCATGAACTGGGGCGGCATCTCGACCGATCCGACCAGCGGCACCATCTTCGTCAACGACATGCGTCTTGGCCTGTGGGTACAGATGTTCCCGCAGACCGCGGCGCAGAAGGGCCAGTCGGGCAGCGCGGGCGAGGCGGTCAATACCGGCATGGGCAGCGTCCCGCTGAAGGGCACGCCCTATTCGGTGGTGAAGGACCGCTTCCTGTCGGCGCTGGGCATCCCCTGTCAGGCGCCGCCCTATGGCACGCTGACCGCGATCGACCTCAAGAGCCGCGCCATCAAGTGGCAGGTGCCGGTGGGTACGGTGCGCGACACCGGGCCGATGGGCATCCGCATGGGCTTGCCAATCCCGATCGGCATGCCGACGCTGGGTGGCACGCTGGCGACGCAGGGCGGCCTGGTCTTCATCGCCGGCACGCAGGACTTCTATCTGCGCGCCTTCAACGCGGCGACCGGGGCGGAAGTCTGGAAGGCCCGTCTGCCGGTCGGCAGCCAGGGCGGCCCGATGAGCTACAAGTCGCCCAAGAGCGGCAAGCAATATGTGGTCGTGACGGCGGGCGGTGCGCGCCAGTCGCCCGACCGGGGCGATTATGTGATCGCCTACACGCTGCGCTGAACCATGGGCGGGGCGGCCCGGCGCTGCTCCGCCTGTCTGTCGTCATCATTCATGTCACCGCGCGCTGATGTGCCGCGCGGAAGGGAGGGGCTTTGGCCCAACATCTTCACCTCCATGCCCGCCTGACCCTGGCGGCATTGCTGATCCTGCTGCCGGTGGCGGGCGCCCAAGCGCAGGAGGTCGCGTCGGAAAAGCCGGTGGCGGCCCCGCGCGAAACGCTGACCGGCGACTGGGGCGGGTTGCGCACGCGGCTGAAGCAGGCGGGCGTCACCGTGCGCGCCGACTATGTCGGCGAAGCCTTCGCTGCGGTAGATGGCGGCCAGCGGCAGGGCAGCGCTTATACCCAGCAATTGCGCGCCAGCCTCGATTTCGACATGGACCGGATCGTCGGCATCTCTGGCGGCATCGTGCATGTCACCATCAACGACCGGCGCGGTGTCGGCCTCTCCTCCGACATCGTCGGCAATCGCCTGCCGATCCAGGAGGCGGCCGGCGGCAATTATACCCGTCTCTCGGAACTCAGCTACGAACAGAATATCGACAATGGCCGCCTCAACCTGCGCCTGGGCTATTTTGCCATGGGCAATGATCTGGGCGGGATGATCCTGGGCTGCAATTTCGTCAATGCGGCCTTCTGTGCCGATCCGCTGTCGGAATCGGGCAATAGCGGCTGGTATAATTATCCCAATGCCCGCTGGGGCGCGGCGGTGCGTTATCGCATCCGGCCGGATCTGGCGCTGCGCACCGGCGTCTATCAAGTCAATCCCCGCCTCAACGATCCCGACAATGCGTTCCGCCCCTTTGCCGGCGGCACGACCGGCGTATTGCTGCCGCTGGAGCTGGAATATGACCCCGGCCTCGCGCCGGGCAGTCATGTGCTGCCGGGCCATTACAAGATCGGCGCCTATTATGACACGTCACGCGCCGCCCGGCGCGGCGAGCAGGGCATGCTGCGGGGCCGCTATGGCGTCTATGCGCTGGCCGACCAGATGATCCTGCGCGAAAGAACGGGCAATCGCGGCCTTTCCATCTTCGCCCAGTTCACCGCCAATCCGGAGGCGTCGGCCCAGATCACCCACTGGTATGCCGCCGGGCTGGTCAAGACCGGCACCTTTGCCGGCCGGGACGCCGACAGCATCTCGATCGGCATCGTCCATGCACAGGTCAATCCACGCCTGCGCCGCGCAGCCGCCGATGCGCAGGATATTCCCGGCGGCTACGCCGCGCTGCCGGTGGGCGAGACCGCGATCGAGATGAGCTATGGCATCCAGTTGCGGCGCTGGCTCAGCATCCGGCCGGACGTCCAATATATTCTTGATCCCGGTGCCTTTTCCTACCGCCGCACCAATGATGCGCTGGCGCTGGGCGGCCAGGTCAAGATGCAGTTCTGATCCGGCCCATGGTCTCGGCCCAGTCTTCAGGCGTCTGCCCGGCAATAGCGCAGCACATTGTCGATCACCTGCGCGCGGCGCCGCTTGGCCGCCGCTTCGCTGGTCATGTCGACGCCGAAGATCGCGTGGAAACTGTGGCGGTTGGACACGAAGTAGAAGGCGAGGGCGCTGATCGTCATGTGCAAATCGACGGCGTCCAGCCCGGCGCGGAAGCTGCCATCGGCAATGCCGCGATCGATCAGCGCCTGGGTCTTGGGCAGGACGATCTCATTATGCCCTTCCGAAATCTCGCCGACATGCGGGCCGCCCCGGATATTCTCGTCCATCACCAGCCGCACCAGTTCGGGATGGTTGAAATGATAGTCGAAGGTGAGGGCGGTCAGCCGCTCCAGCGCGGCGAGCGGCGGCAGGTCGCTCAGTTCGGCCTCCAGTTCGGCCGATCTGATGCCGCGATAGGCTTCGGTCAGGACCGCGCGGTAGAGCCCGTCCTTGCTGCCGAAATGATAATAGATCATTCGCTTGGACGTCGCGGTCGCGGCCGCAATCTCGTCCACTCGCGCGCCGGCATAGCCTTTTTCCGCGAAATGCTGGGTCGCGATCGCGACGATGTCGCGCCGGTTGCGTTCGGTGAAATTCTGCTTGTCCACGCCTCGCTTTGCGACGCCGGGCGGCCTATTGCAATGCACAACCGGCGCGCCGGATCGCGATCCGCCGGTCTGCCGATCGAGGAGGAATGCGCTTGATCCCCGACAAGAAGACCCAGATCGTCATCGTCGGGGGCGGCGCCGCCGGCCTCGAACTCGCGCGCAAGCTCGGCGCCCGCTATGGCCGCAAGCGGCATGACATCATCCTGATCGATCGCAACCGCACCCATATCTGGAAACCGCTGCTGCACGAGGTCGCGACCGGATCGCTCGACGCCAGCCTGGACGAGGTCGGCTATCGCAGCCACTGCCACCGCTGGGGCTATCGCTATCTCTATGGCACGTTGCAGGGCATCGATCGGACTGCACGGCGGGTCCATGTCGCGCCGGTGTTCGATCCCAAGGGGCGCGAGGTGGTGAGCGCCCATTCGGTTCGTTACGACTATCTGGTGCTGGCCTATGGATCGGTCACCAATGATTTCGGGACGCCGGGCGTCGCCGACAATTGCCTGTTCCTCGACAGCCGGGCCCAGGCCGACAGCTTTCGCGATCAGTTGCTCGACCATTGCCTGCGCGTGTCGCGCGCCATGTCGGCCGATCCCGCGTCGGATGCACGGGTGCGGATCGCGATCGTCGGCGGTGGCGCCACCGGGGTCGAACTGGCGGCGGAACTCTATAATGCCGCCGATGCGCTGGGCTATTATGGACTGGAGGTGTTCGACCGCCAGCGGCTCGACGTCACCCTGCTGGAGGCGGGACCACGCGTCCTGCCGGCCTTGCCCGACCGACTGGCCGACGCCGCGCGCGAGGAACTGGAGGTGCTGGGTGTCAAGGTGCGCGCTGGCGTCGCCGTCACCGCCTCCACGCCTGAGGGGATGGAGACGAAGGATGGTGGCTTCGTCCCCGCCGATCTTCAGGTCTGGGCCGCCGGGGTCAAGGCGGCGGCGATCCGCGATGGCCTGGATGGGCTGGAACTGTCCCGCGCCGGCCAGGTGATCGTGCGGCCGACGCTACAGAGCCTGGCCGACGACCGCGTCTTCGCGATGGGCGATTGCGCCTCCTACACGCCACAGGGCGCCGATCGGCCGATCCCGCCGCGCGCGCAGGCCGCGCATCAGATGGCGGACACGGTGTTCGCCAATCTCGGCCGACTGATGGCCGACCGCCCGCTCAAGAGCTTCGTCTACAAGGATCATGGCTCGCTGGTGTCGCTCAGCCGCTATTCGACGGTCGGATCATTGATGGGCAAGCTGGTCGGCGGGCGCATGGCGGTGGAAGGGCGGCTCGCCCGCTTCGTCTATATGTCGCTCTATCGCATGCATCTGCTCGCCGTTCACGGCAACATACGCGGTCCCGCGCTGATCCTGGTCAGCCATATCAACCGCTTCGTACGCCCGCGCCTCAAGCTGCATTGAGGCGCCGGGCGGCTGCGGCGGCAAGCGACAGGGGCATCGCCACAGAATTGCTGCGATCAAGTTGAGACGAGCGGCTGCCTGCGGCCTGGTCTGTCGCCTGAATGCGCCCCTAAGGGCCATTTTCGATGTCTTGGAAATGGTAGCGGAGGAGGGACTTGAACCCCCGACACGCGGATTATGATTCCGCTGCTCTAACCAGCTGAGCTACTCCGCCCCATGGGCTTCGCAGGGGGTGTTTCCCTGCGGTGAGGCGGCGCTATACGCAGGGGATGGACGGTGGTCAACGGGGCGATTGCAAAAATCTGCATTCTTTTTTGAACGCCCTGCCAGAGGCCCCATCGCGCGCTCGTTTGCGCGCGTAGAAACGATCGGCACGACCTATTTCCGCAATCCCGACATGGCCGACGGAACGCTTTTTCCGCTCCGCCATTTTTGTCTTGCAATCGCAACGATGCGGCGCACTATTGTTGCAATGCACAACCGGCCGAGGGCCGAGGGAGGAACGACAACTTGCCCTTCCATGAAATGTTTGAGCCTGATGGTTCGCTGCGCCCCTGTTACGACGAAGTGCAGAAATGGGTGGAGCGGACAGGCATAGCCGGGCTCAATCGTCGCATGGATGAGGCGGAAGCGATCTTCCGGCGCATCGGCATCACCTTCGCCGTCTATGGCGAGGGTGGCGACCCGGAACGACTGATCCCCTTCGACCTGCTGCCGCGCATCTTCACCGCGAACGAATGGCGCATCCTCGACAAGGGCATCCGCCAGCGCGCCCGCGCCCTCAACGCCTTCCTGCACGACGTCTATCATCGCGGCGAGATCGTGAAGGCGGGCATCATGCCGGCCGACATCATCTATCGCAACAGCGCCTATCTCGCCGAAATGGCCGACTTCACCCCGCCGGGGAAGGTCTATAGCCATATCGTCGGCATCGATATCGTGCGCACCGGGCCGGGCAGTTTCGAGGTGCTGGAGGATAATTGCCGCACCCCCTCGGGCGTGTCCTACATGCTCGAAAATCGCGAGATCATGACGCGCATGTTCCCCGAGCTGTTCGCACAGGGCATGGTCGCGCCGGTCGACGATTATCCCGCCGAACTGCTCAAGAGCCTGAAGGAAGTCGCGCCGCCCGCCTGCAAGGGCGATCCGGTGGTGGTGGTGCTGACGCCCGGCTCGCTCAACAGCGCTTATTATGAGCATAGCTTCCTCGCCGACCTGATGGGCGTGGAACTGGTCGAGCCGGCCGATCTGTTCGTCGACAATGACCGGGTCTGGATGAAGACGACGCTCGGGCCCAAGGCGGTCGACGTCATCTATCGCCGTATCGACGACGAATATATCGACCCGCTGGTCTTCCGCCCCGACAGCCTGCTGGGCGTGCCGGGCATCTTCAGCGTCTATCGCAATGGCGGCGTGACGCTGGCGTCGGCGCCCGGATCGGGCATCGCCGACGACAAGGCGGTCTATATCTATGTGCCCGAGATGATCCGCTTCTATCTGGGCGAGGAGCCGATCCTCGACAATATCCAGACCTGGCAATGCTCCAAGCCCGACGAAATGGCCTATGTGCTGGAGCATCTGCACGAACTGGTGGCCAAGGAAGTCCATGGCTCGGGCGGCTATGGCATGTTGATCGGACCCAAGGCGAGCAAGGCGGAGGTCGAGGCCTATGCCGAGCGGATCAAGGCCAATCCCGGCGAGTTCATCGCCCAGCCGACGCTGGACCTGTCGACCGTGCCGACGCTCGGTCCGGCCAGCGTGGTCGGCCGCCATGCCGATTTCCGCCCCTATTGCCTGGTCGGCAAGCAGTTGCGGCTGGTCCCCGGTGGCCTGACCCGCGTGGCGCTGACCGAAGGGTCGCTGGTGGTCAATTCCAGCCAGGGCGGCGGGGTCAAGGATACCTGGGTGTTGCAGGATTGATGGGCGCAGCCGCTTCTCTCCTTTCGATTACCCCTGATGATGCAGGGCCGGGCGCAACGACGTCGGCCCCCACGGTGAAAAGAGCCAAGACATGCTGAGCCGGACCGCCGAAAATCTCTTCTGGATGGCGCGCTATATGGAGCGCGCCGAAGCCACCGCACGGCTGCTGTCGATGGGGCAGCGCATGGCGATCCTGCCGGGTGCGCATCATCGCGACGAATGGCGATCGGTCGTGCGCGCGACTGGGGCCGGGCATCAGTTCCCGGACGGCGTGCCGGTGACGGAAAGCGATGTCGTGTCCTTCCTGATGCTGGACGCCGACAATCCCAGCTCGATCCGCTCCTGCCTGCTCAAGGCCCGCGCCAATGCCAAGTCGGCGCGCACCATGCTGACCCAGGACATGTGGGAGGCGCTCAACGACGGCTGGCGCAAGCTCGACAGCTATGACGTGGCCGAGGCCAAGGCGCAGCTGCCGGCGCTGATCGACTGGGTGAAGACCCGTGTCATGACCTTCCGCGGCGCGGCCCATTCGGGCCAGCTGCGCAATGAAGGCCATGACTTCCTGCGCTGCGGCTCTGCGCTCGAACGGGCGCAGATGACGCTGCGGCTGCTCGACGTGAAATATTATGTGCTGCTGCCCGAAACCGAAGTCATCGGCGGCAATCGCGATCATTATCAATGGACGTCGGTGCTTTATGCGCTGTCGGGCGCGCGCGCCTATCATCATGTCTATGGCGGCACCTACACGCCCTGGCAGATCACCGATTTCCTGATGCTCAACCGGCTGTTCCCGCGCAGCGTCGCCTATTGCTGCGATCAGCTCGCCTATCGGCTCAACCGGCTGGCCGGTTGGCACAATGCGCGCGGCACCTGTCATGACACGGTCAAGCAGTTGGTGAGCGAGTTGGAGGAACTGGACGCCGGCGAGATTTTCCGCCGCGGCCTGCATGAAACGGTGCAGTACAGCCTGATGATGAGCAACCGGCTCGGCGTCGAAATCGCCGAAACCTATCATTTCGGCTGAAGGGGGAGGGGAAGCGCGCCATGAAATTGCTCGTCCGTCACCAGACCGTCTATGGCTATCCCGCCTCCGCCGGCCGCGTCGCGATGCGGCTGAAGCTGGTGCCGGTCGATACGCCGGGCCAGAAGGTCCATGACTGGCAGGTCAGCATCAATGGCGAGGCGCTGACCAATTTCCGTCCCAACAGCTATGGCGAGATGGAGGCGGTCTGGGTCCGCCATGATAGCCTCAGCGAGGCGGTGATCGTTGCCGAGGGGTTGGTCGAGACGCGCGAGACCCATGGTATTGGTGGCCTGCCGCAATGCCGGGTCGATGCCCGCTATTTCCTGCGCGACACGGCGCTGACCAGGGCGTCCGATGCGATCCGCGCCATGGTTGCCGCCCTGCCGGAAGGAGACGGGCCGCTGGCGCAACTCCATGCCCTGTCGGCCGCGATCAGCGATGCCGTTCAATATCGGCCGGGCGTGACCGGCGCCGACACGACCGCGGCGCAGGCTTTTGCTTTGGGTGCTGGCGTGTGCCAGGATCATGCCCAGATCTTCCTTGCCGGTGCGCGCCTGCTGGGGGTGCCGGCCCGCTATGTCTCGGGCTACCTGCTCGCGGCCGAGGGCGATCTGCTGCACGAAACCCATGGCTGGGCCGAAGCGCTGGTGCCGGGGCTGGGCTGGGTCGGCTTCGATCCGTCCAACCGCGTCTGCGTCACCGAACGCTATCTGCGCCTGGCCAGTGGCCTGGATGCCGATGAAGCTGCTCCGATACGGGGCTCCGTGACGGTCGCGGGCGATATCAGCATTGACGCCGATGTCCGGATCGCGCAGGCGGAAGACGGAGTCGAGGAACGGCAATTGCAACGCCAGCAACAGCAGAGCACGCCCACGCCCCGCTCCTAGGGTAGAGATAAGCAGGACTTCGGGGCGATGACCTATTGTGTGGCGGTACGCGTGGACCAGGGGCTGGTCATGCTGTCGGACACCCGGACCAATGCGGGCATGGACAATATCGCCCGCTTCCGGAAAAGCTTCACCTATCATGTCGAGGGTGAGCGGGCGATCACCTTGCTCTGTTCGGGCAATCTGTCGATCACCCAGGGGGTGAAGACGATGCTGTCGCGCGCGATCCGCGAGGCTGAGAGCGATCCCGCGGTGGAGACCATCCTCAATTGCGACACGATGCACCGCGCGGCGCAGCTGGTGGGCGATGCGATGCGCACCATGCAGGGCCGCTACCGCGAGAGCATTGCGATGGACGGATCGGCCGCCAGCGCCTCGATCATGATCGCGGGCCAGCGCAAGGGCGGCAAGCCGCGCCTCTATCTCATCTATTCGGCCGGCAATTTCATCGAGGCGACCGAGGACACGCCCTTCTTCCAGATCGGCGAGCATAAATATGGCAAGCCGATCCTCGACCGCATCATCCAGCGCGAGACGAGCCTGGAGGACGCGACCAAGGCGGTGCTGGTGTCGATGGATTCGACCCTGCGCTCCAACCTGTCGGTCGGCATGCCGCTCGACCTCACCGTGATCGAGACCGACACGTTCGACTTCCGCGTCCGCACCCGGATCGAGGCGGATAATGAGGAATTTGCGATGATCTCGCAGGGCTGGTCCGCCGCCCTGCGCAAGGGGTTCGAGGATCTGCCCAACGTCCTAGATTAAGGGGAGGGGGCTAACCCGCCACCTCCAGCAACATGGTCGCGACCGCTTCCGGCTCGGTGATCATCAGGTCATGGCCGGTATCGATCTCGAAATTGCGATGGCCTTCCAGCTGGCGGGCGCGGGCCTCCTCCGGGCTGTTCTGCAACGCATGGGTGCAATTGATATTGGTGCGCGGCAGGCGAAACGCCGCATCGCCATTTTCCAGACGTAGCGGCTGGCCGAAGCATTTCCACGGATGCGGCGTCAGCCGCGCCTCGGTCCAGGCGACATCGGCCGGATCGGTGATGCCGAAGAAGCCCGCCATGCCGGGGAAGGGCCACATCACCAGTTCGATCCCGTCGACGGTGCGGCCCATGGCGCGGGTCGGTTCCATCTGGGCCGGCGCCACTATTTCCAGCGATTCCCCGTCCCTGGGATGGGCGGCATCCAGATAGACCAACTCGCGGATGCGCTCGGCCGCGCGATCGGCGACGCCGGTAATCACCATCCCGCCATAGCTGTGCCCGACCAGGATGACATCCTCCAGCCCCTCGAACGTCATCAGCGCCACCACATCCTGGATATGCATGTCGAGATCGATGTCGGCGTGGAGAAGATGGGCGCGCTCGCCAAGGCCTGTCAGCGTCGGGCAATGGACCTCATGCCCCGCCGCGCGCAGCCGCCGGGCGACCTGCTGATAGCACCAGCCGCCATGTCCCCCGCCATGCACCAGCACGAATGTCGCCATGCTCCGTCTCTCCCAATGACTATCGATCCGCCATTTGTGATACATAATGGATCATAGGGCAACGCGACTTGTGCAACGCCTCGGCGATGCTGCGGTTCAAGCTTTGGCCGTCCCAAGCAAATCTCCTGCCCAACTCCTGCTTGCGCGGGGGCTGGCAGGGCCTATCTCTGGCGGCCACACGAATCGCAGCTGGAATTATCGATGACCGCCACCCACTCCACCCGCATGCTCATTCTCGGTTCCGGCCCGGCCGGCCTGTCCGCCGCCATCTATGGCGCGCGCGCGGGCCTGGCGCCGATCGTGGTGCAGGGTATGCAGCCGGGCGGCCAGCTGACCATCACCACCGACGTCGAAAATTATCCGGGCTTCAAGGATGTGATCCAGGGCCCCTGGCTGATGGAACAGATGCAGGCCCAGGCCGAACATGTCGGCGCGCAGATGATGTATGACCAGATCGTCGACGTCGACCTCAGCGAACGCCCCTTCAAGCTGAAGGGCGACAGCGGCACCCTCTATGTCGCCGACACGCTGGTCATCTGCACCGGCGCCCAGGCCAAGTGGCTGGGCGTCGAGGGCGAGGAGCATCTGCAGGGCAAGGGTGTCAGCGCCTGCGCCACTTGCGACGGCTTCTTCTATCGCGGCAAGAAGGTCGTGGTCATCGGCGGCGGCAACACCGCGGTCGAGGAGGCGCTCTACCTCACCAACCACAGCCATGACGTGACCCTGATCCACCGCCGCGACTCGCTGCGCGCAGAAAAGATCCTGCAGCAGCGCCTGCACGCCCATCCCAACATCAAGGTGCTGTGGAACAAGGCGGTCGACAAGTTCGTCGGCGGCGGCACGTCCGAAGGTCTGGTCGGCGTCGATCTGATCGACACCGTTACCGGCGAGAAGTCGCATGTGCCGACCGATGGCGGCTTCGTCGCGATCGGCCATCACCCCGCGACCGAATTGTTCGACGGCAAGCTGCCGCTCGACGAAGGCTATATCGTGGTGGAGAAGGGCACGACCCACACCGCCATTCCGGGCGTCTTCGCGGCCGGTGACGTGACCGACAAGATCTATCGCCAGGCGGTGACCGCAGCCGGCATGGGCTGCATGGCCGCCCTCGACGTCGAACGCTTCCTCGCCGAAGCCGACTTCGAGCAGCTGGTCGAAGCGTAAGAGCCTGTTTGAAAAATCGCGAAAGGGCGATTTTTCAATACGGTACCAGCCCGCTCCCCCGCCCAACAGGATGACACTGGATCGGGCGGTTGGGCGTGGGAGCTGGCTGGAACCGGCTTCCTCGAACGGACTCCAAGAAAAAGGGCTGGGCCGGAAACGGCTCAGCCCGAACTTCTTTGGGAAAGGGCGGCTTTCAGCCCAGCTTGGCGCGCAGGAAGGCGACCAGCGTGCCGAAGGTCTCGAACGTGTCGCCGTCGATATCCTCATCCTCGATCAGGATGTCGAAGCGATCTTCCATTTCGGTGAGCAGGCCGGCAACAGCCATCGAGTCCAGCTCGGGCAGGGCGCCGAACAGCGGCGTGTCGGCCTCGAACGCATCGGCCCGCTCCTGCGACAGGCTCAGCACGTCGCGCAGAAGCGCCCGCACCAGGGTTTCGATATCGTCTGTCCGGTCGACCGGCTGAGTGGATTGCGCCCGCATGATGGCGGCTATCTAATGGCTCGCCGCCTATCCGACAAGCGCGGAAATGCAGGTGCGCGCGGCGGGAATCCAGCTGGATGCGCGGCGCGGATTGAACAGGTCGATCTGGTAGAGGGGAATGCGCTCGTCCATCCATTCGCGCTTATAGTCATTGTCACCGGTGCCATAATCGATCGTTGCGACCCGATCCTGGTCGATGGCATGGGCGAACATCGCATGGCTCAGCAAGGTGCCGGGCGACCCTTCGTCCTGGGTTCTGTCATGGGCCAGCTTGTGGATCAGCGCCGTGCCATGTTCCACCGTCCATAATTGGGTCGCCACGGCGCGGCCGTCCAGTCGGGCAAAGCCCAGCCGCAAGGTGCCGGCATCGCTTTCCCGCTGCGCCAGGACGCGCAGGAAGTTGAGGCCAGGCTCGGGTGCCTTCCAGCTATGCGCCTGCACATCGACATAATCCTGCCACAGCGTATCGGTCAGCTTGTTGTGGATGCTGAGGTCGTAACGCTCCTGCCGGGCCTTGCGCCGCACCTGGTTGCGCAACCGGCCGGGGCGCTGCGCCCAATAGCTAGAGAAATCCCGGCCATCGACATGCAGCAGATATCGGCCGCCCATCGGCCGCTGCACCGCGAACCAGCCGGCGCGGCGAAAGGCGCCGATCAGCGAGCCGGGCAGGGCAAGGGGATAGAGGTTGATCTGTGCCTGTTCGCGCAGCAGATGGCGGGCGATATTTTCCAGCAGCCGGGCCTGTTGACGCGCGTCCGGCGCCCCCAGGAAAATCGGGCTCCAGGCGAAACTATACCAATTGGCAAGGGCAGTTAGGCGACGAGCCGAGGGCGCGAGAAGGAACAACCAGGCCTCGCAGGCGTCCTCTGTCTGTTGGAACACCCTGAGCGGGGTGTCGCCAAGGCAAAGGGGGTGCAATGTTTCAAACCAGTCCAGCCGGTCGAACAGGCTGTCGATATGGGCGCGGTCCATCCGGCCGCCGATCGCCGACCGCACTTCCGACAGCGTCCGATATTCCCTTGGGACCAGCAACCTATTATCTCCCGGCACCTTAGCTGCCCTTAGGACCTAATTCTGGACATGACGTTAAGCGACCCCCTGTTGGCTTCCAAGGCGCCAATCGACGATGCCGATGTGCAGCCGATAGACCATCTGCTGCTGCGTGGCGATCCGGAACGGCCGGCGCTCGCGGGGCGGTCGGGCGCGCAGGACTATGCCGAACTGGAACAGGCGCTTGGTCGTCTCGCCGGATGGCTGGCGGGCTTTGGCCTTGCGCCCGGCGCGCGGGTGGCGAGCTGGGTGGCCAAGGGGCCGGTCGCGGCGCTGATGCCGCTCGCCGCGCCGCGCGCGGGGCTTGTCCATGTCCCCATCAATCCGCTGCTCAAACATGCGCAGGTCGCCCATATCCTGGCCGATAGCGGCGCGGCGCTGCTGATCGGCACGGCCAGCCGCCTGTCGACGCTGGCACCCGGCGATATTCCGGCTGGCTGTCATCTCCATCGTGAGGATGATGCGGCCGCGGGGATGAGCGGCGGCGCGGCATTGCCGCCGTCCGATGCCGCGCCCGATGCTCTGGCCGCCATCCTCTATACCAGCGGATCGACCGGCCGGCCCAAGGGGGTGATGCTCAGCCACGCCAATCTCTGGCTCGGCGCGGTGTCGGTGGCCCATTATCTGGGGCTGGCGCCGGAGGACCGGACGCTGTGCGTGCTGCCCTTCAGCTTCGACTATGGCCAGAACCAGCTGCTTTCCACCTGGTATGCGGGCGGTTGCGCCTATCCGCTCGATTATCTGACCCCGCGCGACGTGGTGAAGGCGGTCGATCGCTGGGACATCACCACCCTGGCCGGGGTGCCGCCGCTCTGGGTACAACTCACCGAACTGGACTGGCCGGCGGAGATCGCGGCCAGGCTCCGTCGCCTGACCAATAGCGGCGGGGCGCTGACCCGGCCGCTGGTGGCACGGTTGCGCGCGCTGTTCCCGCAGGCCGATCTCTATCCCATGTATGGCCTGACGGAAGCCTTCCGCTCCACCTATCTGTCGCCCGCGCTGGTTGACAGTCACCCGGATTCGATGGGGTCGGCCATTCCCTTTGCCGAGATATTGGTGGTCCGTCCCGATGGCTCGCTGGCCGAGGATGACGAGCCGGGCGAACTGGTCCATGCCGGCCCGCTGGTGGCGCAGGGCTATTGGCAGGATGCAGCGCGCACCGCCGAGCGCTTCAAGCCGGCGCCATCCGCCTCGCGCCATGGCGGCACGGCCGTATGGTCCGGCGACACCGTCCGCCGCGACGCGGATGGGCTGCTCTATTTCGTCGGCCGCGACGACGCGATGATCAAGTCGGCCGGCAATCGCATCAGCCCGACCGAGATCGAGGAGGCGGCCGTTGCCGTCGCCGGCGTGGCGGAGGCTGTCGCCCTCGGTGTCAAGGATGAGCGGCTGGGACAGGCAGTGCTGCTGCTGCTGCGCGCCGCCGACCCCGATATATCCGCGGCTGTTGCCGCCCATCTGAAGGCCGAACTGCCCAATTTCATGCAGCCGCGCGAGACGCTAGTGCTTGCACAGTTCCCGCGTAACCCCAATGGCAAGATCGATCGAGTCGCGCTGGCCAAGGAGTATGCGTCATGAAGCCCATGGGCCCCATTCCCGCCTGGTTCGCCGAGGAAGAAGGCATGTTGCTGATCGGCGGCTGCGGTGCGGCGAGCCTGGTCGACGAAGCGGGCGACACGCCGCTGTTTGTCTATGACATGGGGATCATCGAGGCGCAGGTCCGCCGCTTCCGCGAGGCGATCCCCAAGCGGATCGACCTTCATTATGCGATCAAGGCCAATCCCTATGCGCCGCTGCTGGCGCGCATGGCGGGGTTGGTCGACGGTTTCGACATCGCATCGGGTGGGGAACTGGCGATGGCGCTGGAGGCCGGCATGGACCCGGCACGGATCAGCTTTGCCGGACCGGGCAAGCGCAATGACGAACTGGAAGCCGCCATCCATGCCGGCATCACCATCAACCTGGAGTCCGAGGGGGAGGGCGCGCGCGCCCTGACCGTGGCGGAGCGTCTGGGCAAGGTGCCGCGCCTCGCCGTGCGGGTGAACCCGGATTTCGATCTCAAGGGCTCGGGTATGCGCATGGGCGGCGGTGCCAAGCCCTTCGGCGTAGATGCCGATCGCGCGGCCGCGCTGGCGCGTGCGATGATCGATGGCGGCGCGGACTGGCGCGGCTGGCATATCTTCGCCGGCAGCCAGGCGCTCGACCCGATGGCGATCATCGAGACCCAGGCGGCGACCATCGATCTGGCGGCGCGCCTGTCCGATGCCGTCGGCGCCGCGCCGCCTCTGGTCAATCTGGGCGGCGGTTTCGGCATTCCCTATTTTCCCGGTGACGAGCGGCTGGACATCCGGCCGATCGGCGTCGCGCTCGACACCGCGCTCAATGCGCTGCCCGATATCCTGACCGACAGCGCATTCGCGATCGAGCTGGGCCGCTGGCTGGTGGGGGAGGCTGGCATCTATCTGACCCGTGTGGTCGATGTGAAGCAGAGCCAGGGTGAAACCTTCGTCGTCGTGGACGGTGGTCTGCACCATCAACTGGCGGCCAGTGGCAATTTCGGCACGGTCGTGCGGCGCAACTATCCGATCGCGGTGGCCAACCGTTTCGGGCGCGAGCCGACCACCCAGCCGGTCAATGTCGTCGGCTGCCTATGCACGCCGATCGACCGGCTGGGCGAAAAGGTCGCGCTGCCGCCAGTCGATGTCGGCGATTTCATCGCGATCTTCCTTGCCGGTGCCTATGGCGCGTCGGCAAGTCCCGCGGCCTTTCTTGGCCACCCAAGTCCTCGTGAACTATTACTTGGCTAATCCATGTCCGACAGCAGGCCTAACCCTATCTTTACCCTTTTCCGGCATGACGAGGATGAAGCCATGGGCCTGCACGCGATCATTTTTTCCGATCGCGCGTCGGCTATGATGGTATGAAGGGGTGAATTTTATGCGTTTTCAGCGGATTTCTAGGCTCCTGATCGGTGCATCGCTGCCTGCGGTGGCCCTGTCGGGCTGCGCTTCGACCAGCTCCGCGCCGCAGCTTCCCCCCGCATCCTTCGTCGCGACCCAGGAAGGGCCGGGCGAGGAATATATCATCGGCCCGCTCGATAACCTGACCATCTTCGTCTGGCGCAACCCGGAACTGGGCGCCAAGGTGCAGGTGCGTCCCGATGGCCGCATCACCACGCCGCTGATCACCGACATGCCGGCCGTCGGCAAGACGCCCAAGATGCTGTCGGACGATATCAAGCTGGCGCTGACCCAATATATCGAAAATCCGCTGGTATCGGTGATCGTCGACAATTTCTCCGGCACCTACAGCCAGCAGGTGCGGATCGTCGGCGCGACCGAAAAGCCGGCCTCCATCCCTTATCGCGCGAACATGACCCTGCTTGACGCCATGATCTCGGTCGGCGGCCTCAGCGAATATGCGTCCGGCAATCGCGCCCGCCTGGTCCGCTTCGACAAGGCCAGCGGCAAGCAGAAGGAATATCAGGTCCGCATCGGCGACCTGCTCAAGAAGGGCGACACCAAGGCCAATGTCATGCTGGTGCCCGGCGACGTCATCATCATTCCGGAAAGCATGTTCTGATCATGGCGGGTCTGTACGACGAGCTGCTGGTCCTCCTCCACGGCATATGGAGCCGGCGCTGGATCGCGCTGGCCGTGGCCTGGGGCGTGTGCATGCTGGGCTGGCTGGGCGTGTCGCTCATCCCCAATGGCTATGAATCCAAGGCGCGGGTCTATGTGAACACCCAGTCGCTGCTGGAGGACAAGATCGGCATCACCCAGGTCCAGTCCCAGCAGGATCTCGACCGGGTGCGCCAGACGCTGCTGAGCGCGGAAAATCTGGAAAAGGTCGTGCGCGGCACCGACCTTGCCCAGACCATTTCCGGACCGCGCGACGTGGCGGGCAAGATCACCACCCTGCGTGAGCATATCACCGTGCTGGCCCAAGCGGACCCCAGCATGATCGACATCAGCGCGACCTCGGCCGACAGTGGCCTGTCGGATGGCGCCAATGCCCGCATCGCCCAGCAGGTGGTGCAGAAGCTGATCGACATCTTCCAGGAAGAAAATCTGACCGGCGGCCGCACCGAAACCCGTCAGAGCCTGGCCTTCCTCGACCAGCAGATCGCCGGTCGCGGCAAGCAGCTCGAAGCGGCCGACAAGCGGCGCGTCGAATTTGCCCAGCGCTATGCCGGCGTGCTGCCGGGCGCCGGCACGATCAGCCAGCGCATGGATGCGGCCCGTCTGGAAATCAACAATATCGATGCCCAGCTGGTGCAGGCGCAGAGCGCGCTCAGCGCAATGAACGGCCAATTGGCTGGCACCCCGGCGACCCTGCCGGGCGTGGCGGTCGGCGGCGGTGCATCCCCGCTGGCCCAGGCCCAGGCCGAACTCGCCGGCATGCGCGCGCGCGGCTGGACCGCCAGCCATCCCGACGTGATCGCCGCCCAGCGGCAGGTCGACAATCTGCGTCGCCAGGGCGGCGCCAGTGGCGCGGCCGCTGCCGGCACGCCCAATCCCGCCTATCTGTCGATAAAGTCGATGCAGGCCGAACGGGCCGCCACCGTGCAGGCGCTGTCGACTCGCAAGGCGCAGCTTCAGGCCGATCTCAACACCATGACCGCGCATCAGATCGATGAGCCGGGCGTGGCGTCCGAACAGGAAAAGCTGGATCGCGACTATGCCGCGCTCCAGACCCAATATGACAAGCTGCTCGCCGACCGCGAGGAGATCCGCCTGCGTGGCGACGTGAAGACCGAAACCGGTGCGGTGCAGTTCAGCGTGCTTCAGCCCGCCAGCCTGCCGACGGCGCCCGCTGCACCCAACCGGCCGCTGCTGCTGCTGGGCGTACTGATCCTCGGCATCGGCGCCGGCATTGGCGTCGCTTTCGCGATCGGCCAGCTCAAGGGCACCTTCCCGACGGCCGCCCGTCTGGAACGGGCCGTGGGCATTCCGGTCGCCGGGTCGATCACCCAGGTCGCCAGCACGGCCCAGGTCACTCTCGACAAGCAGCGGATGAAATGGTTTGCGGGCGCCAGCGGCGGCCTGGCTGCCCTGTGCCTGTTGTTGATCGTCGTCGAATTCATCCAGCGCGGTACGGCGTGAAGGAGCCTGATCCCATGAACCAGCATAGCCCCATCAAGGGCCGCGGCTCGCTGATCGAACGCGCCACCGAGATTTTCGATTTCCAGGCGGCCCTGCGTGGTCGTGCGGCGCCGGCCGTCGATGTGCCGGCCGATGCGCCGCCACCGCCGCCGATGTTCGATCCCGCGCCGCCGGCGCCGGCTCCGGTCGCGTCCGATGAAGCGCCGATCTTCCGTGCCCAGGCCTGGACCAGCCCGGCCCAGCCGGTCGATCGCGACCGACTGACCGAAGCCGGCTTCCTGGTGCCCGGCGCGCCGGTCACCGCGATGAGCGAGGAGTTCCGCCTGCTCAAGCGCGGGCTGCTGACCCATCTTCAGGACAATCCGCGCGGCAACCGCATCCTCCTCTGTTCGCCCCATAGCGGCGAAGGGAAGACCTTCTGCGCGATCAATCTGGCGCTCAGTCTGGCGGCGGAGCAGGATCGCGAGATTTTGCTGGTCGATGCCGATTTTGGCAATCCGGGCATCCCCGAAACGCTGGGCCTGCAGGCCGGGCCGGGGCTGATGGATGCGCTCGCCGATCCGCTGGTCGCGATCGAGGATTGCGTGCTGCGCACCGACATTCCCTCGCTGTCCGTCCTGCCGGCAGGCCAGCGCAGCCATGCCGACACCGAATATCTCGCCTCGGCGCGGACCGAAATGCTGCTGCAACGGCTGACCGAGGGGCGGCCCGACCGCATCATCGTGTTCGATTCCCCGCCCTTGCTCGCGGCCTCGCCCGCTGCCGTGCTGGCCAGCCATGTCGCGGTCGCGCTGCTGGTGGTGCGCGCCGACAAGACGTCGGAAAGCGCGCTGCGGGAGGCGGCTGCACTGCTGAAGGGCGGGGCGCAGGTCCAGTTGCTGCTCAACGCCGTCCGCTATACCGGCGGGGCTCGTCGCTTCGGTTCCTATTATGGCAAGGGCGAGGCGGGATGACCGCGCGTGACCTGATCGCCGGCACCTCGCTGCTGGTGCTTGCCAGTGTCAGCGCCCCGGCGCTGGCACAAGGCACGCCTGCGTCCACCAGGAAGGTCGACGTGACGCCTTATCTGGGCATCGATCAGGTGGTGATGGTGCCGCTCAAGGGCGACGGCGACGTCGTGACCTATACCAATCTCACCGCCGGCGTGACGGTGGAGGTCCAGACCCGCCGGCTCAACGCCGCAGCGGACGTCCAGTATATGCACAGTTTCGGCTGGGGCCACGCGACCGATTCCGACGTGCTGAGTGGGATCGCCAATGCCGGCTACAAGCTGACCCCCGAACTCACCCTGCAGGCCGGCGGCATCGCCTCGCGCGTGCGCACCGACGGCTATTCGGGCGCTGCGGCGATCGACAATCGCTACACCAGCCAGATCTGGGGCGGCTATATCGGCCCCAGTTACGCCACGAAGGTCGGCGATCTCGACATCAAGGCTTCCTATCGGCTGGGCTATGCCCGCGTCGACGACGATGTCGATGTGAATGCCCCGGACGCCGCGATTGCCAATGGCTCGTTCGCGCAAAGCTGGACGCATGACCTGAATGGCTCGATCGGCTTCTCGCCGGGCACGATATTGCCGGTCGGCCTCACCGCCAGCGCGGGCTATAGCCGCGAGGATGCCAGCCAGCTCGACCAGCGGTTCGAGGATGTCTGGGGCCGGGTCGATGCGATCATGCCGGTTTCGCCCACGGTCGCGCTGCTCGGCGGCATCGGCTATGAGGATATCGAAATCAGCCAGCGCGCGCCCTTGCTGGACGAGGATGGGGTGCCGATCATCCGCAACGGCCGCTATGTCACCGACAAGAGTTCGCCACGCGAACTTTATTATGATTTCGGCGACCTGATCTGGGATGTCGGCGTGCTGTGGCGGCCCAATCGCCGTACTTCGCTCAAGGCGACGGTGGGCGAACGCTATGGCGGCATGTCCTATCAGGGCCAGTTCACCTGGCAGGGGCGCAACAGCAGCGTTGGCATCGCCGTGTTCGACGGCATTGAAAGCTTCGGCCGGATGATCACGGCGGATGCGGCCGCCTTCACCGGCACCAACCTGATCGTGCCGCGCAATCCCTTCACCGGCGATCTCACCGGCTGCGCCTTCTCGCCGACCGGCGGGGGCGAATGCTTCAACGATGCGCTGGCCGGCATCACCGGCGCCAATTTCCGCTATCGTGGCGTCGCCGGGCAATATTCCACCCGGCGCGGCCCCTGGGGCTTTGGCCTGGGCGGCGGCTATTCCAACCGCAAGTTCATCACGCCGACGACCCAGAGCGTGCTGATCAGCGGTACCCACGACCAGAATTGGTATGGCAATGGCACCGTCACCTATGCGTTCAACGACCGCGATTCCCTGGATACGGCGGTCTACATCAATTATTTCGATGCCAGCGGCGCCCGCGCCGATGTCTTGAACTATGGTGCCTTCACAAGCTATTTCAGAGGCTTGACTAGGAAACTTACGGCATCGGCTTCGCTCGGCGTCGATGCGGCGAAGGCGGATGATTTTGACACGCTGATCAACGCGATGGGCCAGGTCGGCCTGCGTTACAGCTTTTAAGGGAATTCCGGTTATAAGGGCGTCTATGCGACGCCGGCATGCCGGATGGAGACGACAGATGTACGATCAGTTCTATGGATTGCAGGGCCGCCCGTTCCAGCTGACGCCGGACCCGCATTTCTATTTCGAGAGCACGACGCATCGCAAGGCACTGTCCTATCTGGGCTATGGTCTGGCGCAGGGCGAGGGCTTCATCGTCATCACCGGCGACATCGGCGCCGGCAAGACGACGCTGGTCGGCCATCTGATGAGCACGATCGATCCGGCGCGCCTGACCGCGACCAAGATCGTGTCGACCCAGGTCGAGGGCGACGACATGCTGCGCCTTGCCGCGCAGAGCTTCGGCCTGGCCACCGACGGCGTCGCCAAGGCGCAGATATTGCGCCAGATCGAGGCCTATTTGCAGGGCCAGGCCCGCGCCGGCCGCCGTTCGCTGCTGATCGTGGACGAAGCGCAGAACCTGCCGGTCTCGGCGATCGAGGAACTGCGCATGCTGTCCAACTTCCAGTTGGGCGGCCAGTCGCTGCTGCAGATATTCCTGCTCGGCCAGCCCGAATTTCGCGACCTTGTCCGGTCGCCCGAGCTGGAGCAGCTGCGCCAGCGCGTGATCGCGACCCATCATCTCGACCCGATGCTGCCGCAGGAAGTCGAACCCTATATCAGCCATCGCCTGACGCTCGTCGGCTGGACCGGCAATCCCTATTTCACCGACGATGCGCTTGACGCCATCTATGCCGCCACCGGCGGCGTGCCGCGCCGCATCAACGCGCTGGTCAGCCGCGTGCTGCTGCTGGGCGCGCTGGAGCAACTGACCGAGATTGACGGTCAGGCGGTCCAAGCGGTGATCGAGGATATGGGCGTGGACGAGGATGTCAGCGCCGAACCGATCGCCCCGTCCGTGCTGGATACCGCTGGCGAAACCGCGCCGGAACCGATCGCACCGGCCGAACCGGTCGCCGCTGCCCCCGCACCGCAGGCGGTCGCCTGGCAGGCGCCGGCGCAGCCCGATCTCGTGTCGCCCGCCGTGCATGAGGAGATCGAGGCGCTGCGTGCCGAAATCGCCGCCCTGCGCGCGATGCAGAACCATGCCTCCTATGCCGCGCCGACGGTCGATCCCGAAGCGCTCAAGGGCTGTTTTGCCCTGATCGAGGAGCGCCTGTCGGGCCTCGAATTCCGCGTCGAGGAACAGGATGCGGCGCTGCGCCGCGTGCTGACCCTGCTGGTCGACGGGGTCGAGCGCGACGAACGCGCCGCCGATCCGGAGCGTAACGCCGCCTGATCGCGCCCGCGCGGCAACACCGGGACAAGATCATGATGCACAATGCCCTGTCCGTCGATGTCGAGGACTGGTTCCAGGTCGGCGCCTTCGAGCGGACGATCGACCGTTCCGATTGGGAGGGGCTGACGCATCGCGTCGAGCGCAACACCGATGCGGTGCTGGACCTGTTCGCGCAGGCCGGCGTCACCGCGACCTTCTTCACGCTGGGCTGGGTCGCCGAACGCTATCCCGCTTTGATGCGCCGCATTGCCGAAGCCGGGCATGAAGTCGCCAGCCATGGCTATGACCATGCCCGCGTCTTCACCTTCACGCCCGAACAGTTTCGCGCCGACCTGCGCAAGTCCCGCGCAATCCTGGAGGATGCCAGCGGGCAGAAGGTGTCGGGCTATCGCGCGCCCAGCTTCTCGATCGATCCGCGCACGCCCTGGGCGCATCCGATCCTGGCGGAAGAAGGCTATGCCTATTCCAGCAGTGTCGCGCCGATCCGGCACGACCATTATGGCTGGCCCGACTCGCCCCGCTTCGCCTGGAAGCCGGTGGCGGGATCGGAGCTGCTCGAACTGCCGGTCACCACGGCAAAGCTGGGCCAGCGCACGCTGGCGGCCGGCGGCGGGGGCTTTTTCCGCCTGCTGCCCTATGGCTTTTCACGCTGGGCGATCCGCCAGGTGAACGGCCAGGCGCAGCGGCCCGCCATCATCTATTTCCACCCCTGGGAAATCGACCCGGATCAGCCGCGCGTCGCCGGCGCGCCACTGCGCTCGCGGGTGCGCCACTATACCAATCTGTCCGTCATGGCCGCCAAGCTGCGCCGCCTGACCCAGGATTTCGCCTGGACCCGCGTCGACGCGCTGGTTGCGCAGGAAGCGGCGCGCGCCACATGATCGCGGGCAACCGGGCCGATCTGGCGATCACCACGCTGGACCTCAAGGATCCGGCGCAGGCGCAGGCGGCCGATGCCTATGTGCTGGCTCATGGCGCCAGCACGCCCTTCCATCGTCCGGCCTGGCTGATCGCGATCGAGCGGGCGACCGCGAACCGGGCGCTGATGCTCGCGGCGGCTGCGCCATCGGGCCAGATTTGCGGCCTGCTGCCGCTCCAGCATGTGCGCAGCCGCCTGTTCGGCCAGGCGCTGGTGTCCGCCGCCTTCGCCGTCGACGGCGGTATATTGGCCGATGATCCGGCCGTGATCGCCGCCCTGGCTGCTGCCGCCCGGAATGAAGCGCGGGCGCGGGGCGACGTGCCGGTCGAACTGCGCGGCGGTGTCGCACCGGGGGAGGGGTGGCGCGTCTGCGAGGGCGAGCATGTCGCCTTCGTCCGCCCGCTTGCCGCCGATGACGAGGCGGAACTGCTCGCCATACCGCGCAAGCACCGCGCCGAACTGCGCAAGGCGCTCGCCAATCCGGCGCTGACCGTCGATCATGGCCGCTCGACGGCACATCTGCGCGACCATTATCGCATCTATGCCGAATGCGTTCGTAACCTCGGTACCCCGGTCTTCCCCGCGCGCCTCTTCCGCGAGGTAATTGCCGCCTTTGGCGCGGATGCCGACATTAGCATCGTGCGCGATGGCGATCGCGATCGCCCGGTCTCGGCCGTGCTGACCCTCTATCATGGCGACCGGGTCATGCCCTTCTGGGGCGGCGGCGGCGCCGATGCCCGCCGGCTGCGTTCCAACGAACTCATGTATTATCGCCTGATGGGCCATGGCCGCGCCCGCGGCGCCCGCCGGTTCGACTTTGGCCGGTCCAAGGTCGGCAGCGGCCAGGCCGCCTGGAAAAAGAGCTTTGGCTTCGATCCGCAGCCGCTCGTCTATTATGACTGGTCGCCCACCGGCCAGTTGCGCGACGTCAGCCCGACCAGCGCAAAATATCAGCGGCGGATCGAACTGTGGAAGAAATTGCCGCTGCCGGTCGCCAATCTGCTGGGGCCGATGATCAGTCGGGGCCTCGGCTGATTACCATATATTCAGTCCTTTGGGCCTATGCCGGTGCCAGGGTACTGAGGGAATGAGCAGATGAATGCGATTGTCGATCTGAGCGTCATCGTCGGAGAGGCGCGTCTGTCCGACCCGGCTGTCGTGGCGGAAATCGATGCCTGGGTCTGCGCCCAGCCGGGCTCGACGCCCTTTCATCGACCGGCCTGGATCATGGGTGTGGAGGCCGGCACCGGCCAGAAGGCGATCATGCTGGTCGCCCGCACGCCCTCGGGCGAGATCAACGGCGTGCTGCCGCTCACCCATATCCGTTCGGCCCTGTTCGGCAAGGCGCTGGTCGGCAGCGGATTCGCGGTCGATGGCGGCATTCTCGCTTCCCATCGCAAGGCGATCGCCAAACTGGCCGACGCGGCCTGGTATCAGGCGGAAAAGCTCGGCTGCGACACGCTGGAACTGCGCGGCGGCGAAGCGCCCGGCGGCGCCTCATGGCAGAACAAGGCCGACGCCTATCTCGGTTTCTCGCGCGCGCTTGCCGCCGATGACGAAGCGGAACTGAAAGCCGTGCCCAAGCGCCACCGCGCGGAAATCCGCAAGGGGTTGGGCAACGACCTCCAGTTCGAGACCGGGCGCGACCAGCGGCTGCGCGACATCCATTATCGCCTCTATTGCCAGAGCGTCCATAATCTGGGCACGCCGGTCTTCCCGCGCGCGCTGTTCGATGCCATCCTCGACCGGTTCGGGGCGGATGCGGACATCGCTATGGTATCGAAGGACGGCAAGCCCCTGTCGGCGGTCATCAGCCTCTATCATGGCGGCGCCTGCATGCCCTATTGGAATGGCGCCGGGCTGGAGGCGCGGGCGATGCGCTCCAACGAAGTCCTCTATTTCACCCTGATGCGCCAGGCCCGCGAGCGCGGCCTCACCCATTTCGACTTTGGCCGGTCGAAAGTCGGCACCGGCCCCGCCGCCTGGAAGAAGACATGGGGTTTCGAGGGCGATCCCCTCGGCTATCATCTGCGCACCGCGCCGGGCAAGGAGACGCGTGACGTCAATCCGCTCTCGCCGCAATATCGGCGCAAGGTGGAATTGTGGAAGAAACTGCCGCTGCCCGTCGCCAACCTCATCGGCCCGCATATCGCGCGGGGCCTTGGATGACGGGTGAGCTTCTTTTCCTCTGCCATCGTATCCCGTTCCCGCCCGACCGGGGCGACAAGATCCGGTCCTATCATCTGCTTCAGCGGCTCGCGCAGATGGCACCGGTCCATGTCGGCTGCTTTGCCGATGATGATCGCGACATGGGTTTCGCCCCGGACATGGCGCGACTGACGGCCAGCCAGTGCGTGTTGATGCGCGACCGTTCGCGCATCGTCGCCGGCCTCTCGGGCCTGGCGCGCGGCCAGTCGCTGCTGGTGTCGCTGTTCGATCATCCGGACCTGCATCGCTGGGTCGCCCAGGTCATGGCCGAACGGCCGATCCGCGCCGTCATTGCCTATTCGGCGCAGATGGCGCATTTCGTGCCCATGCTGCCGGCGGGGGTGCGGTTCCTGATGGATTTCGTCGATTTCGATTCGGCCAAATATGCCGCCTATGGCGCGCAGGAATCTGGCCCGATGGGCTGGATCAATCGGCGCGAGGGCCGCGTGCTGCTCGATTTCGAGCGCAAGGTTTCGGCCCGCGCCGATATCTGCAGCTTCGTCAGCGAGGCCGAAGCGGCCTTGTTTCGCGATGCCTGTGGCCTTGGCCCGGACCGGATCGTCGCGCTCGAAAATGGCGTGGCGCTCGACTATTTCGACCCCGCCGCCGATTTCCCGGCGGTCGATAAGGGGGCATGGCCGCTGATCGTCTTCACCGGCCAGATGGACTATCGCCCCAATGTCGAGGCGGTCGAGAGTTTCGCGCGCCAGACGCTGCCCGCCATCCAGTCCGCACGCCCTGACGCGCGCTTCGCCATTGTCGGCCGCAATCCGTCGAAGCCGGTGCAGGCACTTGCCGATCTCCCCGGCGTCATCGTCACCGGCGGCGTGCCTGATGTGCGTGGCTGGCTGGCCGCTGCCGATCTGGTGGTGGCCCCGCTGCGCATCGCGCGCGGCATCCAGAACAAGGTGCTCGAAGCCATGGCGATGGCCCGTCCGGTCGTCGCTTCGCCCCAGGCCGCCGAAGGCATTGATGCGGTCGATGGCCGCGATTTCCTGGTCGCGGATGACCCGGTGGCCGAAGCCCAGGCGGTCCTGTCGCTGCTCGCCGATCCAGCGCGAGGAACGCAGCTCGGCCTCGCCGCCCGCCGCCGTGTCGAGGACCGCTATCGCTGGTCGGCGACGCTGGGCGGTCTGCCCGACCTGCTGCTCGGCGCGCCGGGCAGGGCCGATCCGCAGGCCGCATGACCGATCGCGCCCGTTCCCTTGCCGATATGCCGCGCATCGGTCTTGCCGGCTGGCGTGGCCATCTGACCGCGCTCGGCGTGGTCGCGGCTGCCATATTGACGCTCTTCTTCGACGATCTCTATTCGATGGTCTCGATCTGGTGGAACGCGTCCACCTTCGGCCATTGTCTCTTCATCCCGATCCTCATCGCCTGGCTGGTGCAGCAGCGTCTGCCCGGCCTGCGCCAACTGGAGCCGGTCGCCTGGCCGCCGGGCCTGATCTGGCTGGGCCTTGGCGCCTTTGCCTGGCTGCTCGGCGCGGCGGCGGGCGTCGCGATGGTCCGCCATGGCGCGCTGGTCCTGATGCTTCAGGGTGCGGTGATCGCGCTGCTCGGGCCGATGGTGGCGCGCGCCTTGCTCTTCCCGCTCTTCTACGCCTTCTTCATGGTCCCCTTCGGTGAGGAGATCGTGCCGCATCTTCAGTTGGTGACGGCGCATCTGTCGATGATGTTCCTGACGCTGGCCGGCGTGCCCGCCCATATGGAGGGCATCTTCATCACCACCCCGACCGGCTATTTCGAGGTGGCGGAGGCCTGTTCGGGCGCCAAGTTCCTGATCGCCATGACCGCCTATGGCGCGCTGGTCTGCAATGTCTGCTTCCAGACCTGGCCGCGCCGCATCCTGTTCATGGCCGGGGCGCTCACTTTGTCGGTGCTGGCCAATGGCGTGCGCGCCTTCGCCACCATATTGGTCGCCCATCTGACCACGGTCGACGCGGCCGTCGGTTTCGACCATGTCGTCTATGGCTGGGTCTTTTTCGCGATCATTATGATCATCGTGATGGCGACCGCCTGGCCATTCTTCGATCGTAAGCCCGGCGATCCCTGGTTCGATCCCGCGCCGCTGCAGCGCCCCGTCCGGCGGCAGGCGCCGGCCGGCATGATGGCGGCCATCGCACTCGGCATCATCGTTGCCGCGCCGCTCTGGCTGGCGGCCACTGCGGCCACCGCCCGTCCGCTGCCATCGCGCATCGATCTGCCGGCGGTGCCGGGCTGGACCCGCACCAGTGCCGCCCAGACCTATCCCTGGAAACCGCGCTTCGATGGCGCCGATCATTTCATCTCGGGCCGCTATGCCAATGCGCACGGACAGGTCGTGGACCTCGTCGTCGCCGCCTTTGACCGGCAGGAGGACAAGCGCGAACTGGTCGGTTTCGGGCAGGGCGCGGTCGATCCCGACAAGGAATGGACCTGGTCTTCGCCCGCGCCGGCGCCCGCCGACGCACGCGGCGAGCAGATCACCGGTCCCGGCCCGCTCGTCCGCCATGTCGTCAGCTTCTATGTGGTGGGGCAGGGCGCACCGACCGGCAGCAAGCCGGAAGTGAAGATCCAGACCATGCTGGCCCGGCTGCTCGGCCGCGATCCGCGCTCGGTCGCGATCCTCGTTTCCGCTGAAGAGCATCCGGGCCATCCCTCCGACGCGGCGATCGCCGCCTTCCTGCGCGATCTGGGCAATGTGAAGGAATTGGCTGACCGCAGCGCGGGCATAGGCTAGGACCGTAACAATGTGCGGAATTGCGGGCATCTTCCATCTCGAAACGGCCAAGCCGGTCGATCCGGCGCGGGTGCGCGCCATGCTGGACGTGATGCCGCATCGCGGCCCGGACGGCAGTGGCATCTGGACCGCGCCGGGCGTGGGCCTCGGCCATCTGCGCCTGTCGATCATCGATCTTGGCGGCGGCGCCCAGCCGATGCTGACCGAGGATGAAAGCCTGGTCGTCACCTTCAACGGCGAAATCTACAATTTCGCCGAGGTCCGCGCCGAACTGGAGGCGAAGGGCCATGTCTTCCGCACCGACAGCGATACCGAGGTCATCCTGCACGGCTATCGCCAATGGGGCGAGGAGTGCGTCAGCCGCTTCAACGGCATGTTCGCCTTCGCCCTGTTCGATGCGCGCGCCCAGTCGCTCTGGCTGGTGCGCGACCGGCTGGGGGTGAAGCCGCTCCATTATGCCCTGTTGTCGGATGGCAGCCTGATCTTCGGATCGGAACTGAAGAGCCTGCTCGCGCACCCCCTGCTCCGCCGTGCGCCGGACCTGAGCGCGGTCGAGGATTATCTGGCCTATGGCTATGTCCCCGACGATGCCTGCATGGTCGCGGGCGTGCGCAAGCTCGGGGCGGGTGAGACGCTGCGCCTGGTGCGCGGCCGTCCGCTGCCCCATCCCCAGCGTTATTGGGACATCAGCTTTGCCGATCGCAGCAAGGCCAGGCCCGAGGCGCTGGAGGAGGAGCTCGTCGCCCTGATGCGTCAGGCGGTGCGCTCGCGCATGGTGTCCGACGTGCCGCTCGGCGCCTTCCTGTCCGGCGGCGTCGACAGCAGCAGCGTCGTCGCGCTGATGGCAGAGGCGTCGAACCAGGCGGTCAAGACCTGCACCATCGGCTTCGACGTCGCCAGCCTGGACGAGACCGCCTATGCCGACCGGATCGCGCGGCGCTTCGCCACCGACCATCGCACCCGTATCGTATCACCCGATGATTATGGATTGGCCGACACGCTGGCCTTCCATTTCGACGAACCCTTTGCCGATGCCTCCGCGCTGCCGACCTACCGGGTCTGCGAACTGGCGCGCGAACAGGTGACGGTGGCCCTGTCCGGCGATGGCGCGGACGAGGCGTTTGCCGGCTATCGCCGCCACCGTTTCCAGATGCAGGGGGAAAGGCTGCGTGGCCTGATCCCCGCGTCGGTGCGCGAACCCTTGTTCGGCACGCTCGGCCGCTATTATCCCAAGGCCGACTGGGCGCCGCGCCCGCTGCGCGCCAAATCGACCTTCCTCGAACTGGCTGGCGACGGCGGCGAAGCTTATGCCGCCTCGGTCGGGGTCACGCCCCATGCCCTGCGCCAGCGTCTCTTCAGCCAGGACATGAAGAGCCGGCTGGGCGCCTATCGCGCCGAGGATCGCTATATCAAGGCGATGGCCAATGCCCCGGCGCGCGACCCGCTTGATCGCGCCCAATATGCCGATATCCGCATCTGGCTGCCCGGCGACATCCTGACCAAGAGCGACCGGATGAGCATGGCCGTCAGCCTGGAAGCGCGCGAGCCGCTGCTCGACCATCGGCTGGTCGAATTTGCCGCCCGCCTGCCGGTTGCCCAGCGCATTCGCGGCAATAGCGGCAAATATCTCATGAAGAAGGCGATGGAGCCGTTCCTGCCACAGGATATTCTCTATCGCCCTAAAATGGGCTTCGTGACGCCGATCAGCGCCTGGTTCCGCGGCGCGCTGGCGGGCGAGGCGACGGCGGTCGCCGGCGGCTCGGCCCTCGCCCGCACCGGCTGGTTCGACACGAAGATGCTGGCGAAAATCGCGGCCGACCATAAGGCCGGCATATCCGACCATGGTCGCCTGCTCTGGCAAATGGTGATGCTCGACAAGGCGCTCGGCCGGCTGTTCGGCGCGTGATCCCCTTGCAACCGGCCCCGCCCGGTGCCAACGGGACAGCATAATGAATATGCAGGGCGCCTCATTGACTGTCTCGAAGGAAATTGTGCGGCTGCGCCTCTATGCGCTGTGCCTGGCCGGCGACATGGCGGGGCTGTTCATCGCCTTCCTCCTCGCCAACTGGCTGGTCGTCGGCGCCTTCCTGGGCGAACCGGGCAAGCCGCATGGCCTGGTGATGTTCTCGATGGTCGCGCCACTCTATGCGATCCTCGCGGTGCAGGGTGGTGCCTATGGCATCAACACGCTGGATCGGGTGCGGCGCGGCATCTTCCGCGCACTGCTGGCGCTGGCGCAGGCGGCGCTGTTGATGCTGCTGATCGTCTATCTGGGCAAGATCGCCGAACAGCTGTCCCGTCTGACCTTCCTCACCGGCCTGCTGCTCGGCGCGGCGACGCTGGCGCTGGTGCGTCTGGCCGTCGCGCGCCTCGCCGTCCGGCTGCTGGGCGATGTCCCACATCTCACCGCCGTCATCATGGACGGGGTCGCGATCGAGACCGGCGCCCATATGGAGGTGATCCAGGCGGACGCCGCCAATCTCCACCCCGAACGCCATGACGCCGACATGGCCGCACGCCTGGCCGCCGCCGTCGGCATGGCGGAGCGCGTGATCGTCGCCTGTCCGCTCGAACGGATGGACGACTGGTCGGCCGCGCTCAAGTCGCTGTCGGCGCGGGGCGAGATCGTCGTCCCCGAACTGCTGCGCTTTGCCCCCGCGCGCGTCGATGAGTTTGACGGCCAGCCGACGATCATCGTCGCCGGCGGCCCGCTGCAATTCCGTGATCGCCTGATCAAGCGGCTGTTCGACATCCTCGTCGCCACCATTGCCACCATCGCGCTGTCGCCCGTCCTGTTCGGCGCTGCCCTGGCGGTGAAGCTGACCAGCCCCGGCCCGATCCTCTTCCGCCAGCCGCGCATCGGCAAGGATGGGCGGCCCTTCTCCATCTACAAGTTCCGCTCGATGCGGACCGAGGCGAGCGACCACAAGGCTGCCACGCTGACGAAGCGCGATGATGATCGCGTGACCCGCGTCGGCGCCTTCCTGCGCAAGACCAGCATCGATGAACTGCCCCAGCTCTTCAACGTGCTGAACGGCGACATGAGCGTCGTCGGACCGCGCCCCCATGCCGCCGCCGCCAAGGCGGGCGACAGCCTCTATTGGGAGGTCGACGCCCGCTATTGGGAACGGCATTGCATCAAGCCGGGCATGACCGGCCTTGCCCAGGTGCGCGGCCATCGCGGCGCGACCGACCATCATCAGGATCTGATCGACCGGCTCCAGTCGGATCTGGAATATGTCAGCGACTGGTCGATCTGGCGCGACCTGCGCATCATCGTCGCGACGCTGGGTGTTCTGGTGCATCACAAGGCCTATTGATCATGATCGACCTTCTGCTTGTCCTTGTCCTGCTGCTTTCGCTTGTCGCGGTCGCCTGGCCTTTCTTCTTCTATCCGCTGATCCTGCGCCTGTTGCCGACCCGTGCGGAAGCGCCGGCCGATGGCCCGCTGCCCAGCGCCTCGCTGCTTTTCTGCGCCTATAATGAGGCTGCCTCGATGCCGGACAAGCTCGCCAATCTGGCGATGCTGAAGGATCGGCATCCTACCCTCGAAATCCTGGCCTTCGATGATGGATCGTCAGACGGCACCGCCGGGTTGATCGCTGCGCAGGGGGGCGGCGGATTTATCACCCTGTTGCAGGGCCCCGGACGCAGCGGCAAGGCGCATGGCATGAAATTGCTTGCTGCCCGTGCGCGCGGCGATGTGCTGATCTTCACCGACGCCAATGTGCTGCTGGATGCCGACGCGATCGACAATCTGCTCGCTCGCTATGCCGATCCCGATATTGGTGGCGTGCTCGGATCGCTCCATTATCTGGGCGAGGGCGACAGCGCGACCGCGGCCGTCGGCTCGCTCTACTGGCGGATCGAGGAGAGGCTGAAGGACGAGGAGTCGCGCACCGGCAATGTGCTGGGCGCCGACGGTTCGATCTTCTCGATCCGTCGCTCACTCTATCCGGAATTTCCCGATAGCGTGCTCGACGACCTCACCGTCTCCATGGCGGTGGTCTTTGCCGGCAAGCGGCTGGTGAAAGCGAAGGATGTGATCGCGCGCGAGCGGCTGGTGACCGGGCGCGGGGACGAGTATCGGCGCAAGGTGCGGATCGCCGCCCGCGCCTGGCACACGCACAGCCATTTGCGCCCGCAACTGCGCCGCATGGCGGCGATCGACCGGTTCAAATATGCCTCGCGCAAGATCGTCCGCTGGTTCGGCGGCCTGTTCATTCTGATCGGCGCGCTCGCTGTGCTGGTGCTGGCGTTGCGCTTGTCGATCCTGCTCGCCATGCTGGGGGTGATCGCGGTGACGGCCCTTTTCCGCATCGGCGGACGGGCCCGCAGCGGCCCGCTGGCAACATTGATGGATATATTGATTGCCTATGCCGCAACCCTGAAGGGCGTGGTCAAGGCCATGCGCGGCCGCACCGTCACGATCTGGAATCCGGCCCAGTCGCGATAATCTTTCGCGCTGATCCCCCTCGCCAAAGCCGCGCCATATTGTATAGGCCGGAAGCTGATACCGAGCGGAGAATGGCGTGATTACTGTCCAGCGGGTGGCCAAGGCCGCCGGCAAGCATCTGACCAAATTGGGTCTCGACCTGCGCAAGGCGTTGGGTGCCTCCGCCAATCGCGGCTGCCCGGCCTGCGGCATGACGGTCATCGGCTTCTTCCGCTATGGCGACAATGGCGAATGGGGCTGCCCCAATTGCAACGCCTCGCCGCGTGAGCGGCTGATGAACTATCTCATCATGAAGGGCGTGTTGACCGTGCCGACCGACGGCGCGATCCTGCACATGGCCCCCAATGAGGGGAGCCTGGTGAAGCGCTTTTCTGAAGCGGCCGACTATGTCCCGGCCGATCTTGATCCCGCGCGCTATACCGTGCCCGGCATGCACAAGGTCGACCTGATGGCGCTGTCCGACAGCGATCGCTACGACCTGTTCTATGCCAGCCATGTGATGGAGCATGTGCCCGACGACATGGCCGTGCTGCGCAATATCCTTCGCGCGCTCAAGCCGGGCGGCGAAGCCTGGCTGATCGTGCCGCTGTGGGACAAGCCGACCGAGGATGGCAGCTTCGACATCCCACCGCGCGAGCGGGAACGGCGCTTTGGCCAGTGGGACCATGTCCGCCAATATGGCCTCGACTTCGCCGATCGCATCCGCGCCGCCGGCTTCGAGCTGGAGGAAATCGATGCGCGCGACATCGACGCCGACACGCGCCATTTCTATGCGCTTGATGATCGGCTGTTCCGCGCGCGCAAGCCGCTGGGAACTGCGACGCAGTGAGCATGCTCGCGCGGATGGAGGCATCCGCCCGCATCCTCGCACTGGTCAAGCTCGCCAATGTCGGGCTGGTGATGATCTGGGGTTTCGCCGTCACCTTCGTCTTCGTGCGGGTGCTGCCGCTGGCGGAGTTCCAGGCCTTCCTGCTGCTCGTCGCCTTCGGCAATTTCACCATTTCGGCGGAATTCGGCCTTACCAGCATCATCTATGCGCGCCTGCGCCGCTTCTGGCTGGGCAGCGATGAGGCGGCGGCCGATGGCGGGTTCCGGCTGGAGGAAATGGGTGTCCTCTTCCTCTTCCTGGGCCTGCTGATCGCCGGCGCGGTCGTCATCCTGCTCGGCGCGCTGGCGCTGGGCGGGTTGCATACGGCCATGCCGGCGCTGTTCCTGCTCTTCTTCCTCACCGCCTGTCTCAACCTGCCGGCTTTGCTCGCCAAGCGGGCGCTGGCAGCGATCGACGGCAATTTCCTGTGGGAAGGGCTGGATTGCGCCCGCCGCCTGGTGACGATCGGCCTGCTGGCGGCGATCCTGTTCGGGCTCGATCCGCGTCTGTCGGTCGCGTTGCAACTGGCGGTCAGCGTTCTGGTGATCGGCTATGCCATCGTCCATGTCCATCGCCGCCTCGGCATGCGCCGCAGCCACTGGTTCGCCTTCCGCGTTGGTGGTGGGCATGTGCGCCGCCATTATCTGCGCGATATCGGCGCGTCGGCGGCCTTCACCGTGTCGGACATCGTCGCCTATAACGCGCCCTATTTCACCATCGCCATGGCCACCAGCGATGCCCGGCCGATGCTGCTGTTCGACTTTTTCTTCAAGATGTCGCGCTCGCTCTCGATGCTGGTGCGCGCCATGGTGGAGGCGGCCCTGCCGCGCATCACCCGCGCCTATCATGCCGGCGAAAGCGCGCGGGTGCGCCAGCTCCTGACCCGTGCGCTCGGCGCCGCGCTCTTCTTCGCGCTCGCCGGTTCGGCGTTTCTGATGCTGATCGGCGGCTGGCTGTTCGACAAGCTCTTCGACAGCCGCGCCGCGATCGACCAGGCCGACTTGGGCCTCACCGCGCTGGCACTGGTCGCGCTCTCGGTCATCTGCGTCTCGGTCTATGTCCAGGCCGCGCTCGGCCGCTTTGCCCATCTGCTCCAGCGCTCGCTGCCTTTCCTTGCCGGTTCGCTGCTCAGCGTTCCGCTCGCCGGCGCGCTTTGGCCCGATCGCTTCGATCTCGGCTTCCTCGGCCTCTATGCCCTGACCCTGATGCTGGCCGCCGGCCTGCATCTCGTCTCGCTGCGCCGACTGGTGCGCGCATGAAGATTGCCATGCTCGATCCGTCGCTCTTCACCGGGCGCTATGATGACGGGCTGTGCGCCGGCCTGGCGCAGGCGGGCGCTAACGTGACCCTGCTCGGCCGGCCGATGCGCGCTACCGATGCGATCGTGCCGCAGGGCTATAGCTACGCGCCGCGCTTCTTCCGCCACAGCGAGGCCCTGCGCGATCGGCTGGGGGAGGGGCGGGCCTTCCGTCTCGCCAAGGCGGCCGAATATGGCCTGACCTGCGCGCTCGGCAATCTCGATGCGATGACCGGCGCGGACGTCACCCATGTCCAGTGGCTGCCGCTGGCGCCGGCCGACCGGCTGATGCTCGATCGGCTCAAGGGCCGCACCGCGCTCGTCCACACCGTCCATAATGCCGATGCCTATCATGCCGACAGCGGCCTGCAGGGGCGCGGCTATCGCGCGCTGCTCGATCGGTTCGATGCGTTGATCGTCCATGGCGACACGACGCGCGCGGCGCTGGTCGGGCAGGGCGTCGATCCCACCCGCATCCATGTGACGCCGCACCCGCCGATGCGGCTCGCGCCCGCCACCCCGGCGGACCTTGCGGCCATTCCCGATCCCGCCGCGCCCCGCATCCTCTTCTTCGGCACGATCCGCCCATACAAGGGCGTCGACCTGCTGGTGGAGGCCTGCCTGTCGCTCTGGCGCGCGGGTCACCCCTTCGAACTGGTGCTGGCCGGCAAGCCCTTCATGGATGTCACCCCGATCCTCGATCCGGTTCATGCCGCCGGCTTCGGCGACCGCCTCATCACCGATTTCGGCTTCCTCACCGAACCCCGGCTGGACGCGCATATGGCAAAAGCCGACCTCATGGTCTTTCCCTATCGCCATATCGATTCGAGCGGCGCTTTCCTGTCGGCGCTGCACCATGGCAAGGCGATGGTCACCTCCGACGCGGGTATGTTCGGCGCCTTGCCGGACGGCGTCACCACGCGGGTTCCGGCCGGAAATGCGGTGGCGCTTGGCCAAGCCCTCTTGCCGCTGATCGAAAGCGCGGCCATCAGGCAGGCAGTGGGGGCGCGGGCGCGCGCCTATGGAGATATTATGGGCAATTGGAAGGACATGGCCTTGGCGACGATGGATATTTACCGCCAGGTGCTGCGCGCATGAGCCGCTATGTCCGCGAATTGTCCGACCGAGCATTGGCCCTGCGCCTGGCGCTGGCCGGCCGCGTCCACCAATATCCCGAAATCCAGGCGCTCAAGCGCTTCCTGTCCGCCTTCGCCATCGACTGCCTGTTCGACGTCGGCGCCAATCGTGGCCAATATGCGACCATGGCACGCAAGGATGCGGGCTTTGCCGGCACCATCCTCTCCTTCGAGCCGAACCCGGACGTCTTTGCCGAACTGAGCAAGGCCGCTGCGTCGGACTGCAAATGGCATGTCTTCAACATGGCCCTGTCCGATTTCGACGGCACCGCCAGCTTCAACATCATGGCCGCGGACCAGTTCAGCTCCCTGAAGGCGCCGTCGGGCGCACAGGACGCGATCTTCGCCGATCGGAACAAGGTGACGAAGACGGTCGAGATGCAGTGCCGCCGGCTCGACAGCCTGCTGCCCGAACTGCGCGCCGCCCATGGCTTTGCCCGGCCCTTCCTCAAGATGGACACGCAAGGGCATGACCTGTCGGTCTGCGAAGGGGCGGGGAGCGTCATCGCCGACATGGCCGGCATCCAGACGGAACTGGGCGTGCGTCCCATCTATGAAGGCGGCACCGGCTATCGCGCGATGATCGACTGGCTGGAGGCACGCGCCTTCGTCCCCTCCGCCTTCTTCGCCAATAACAAGGGCCATTTCCCGCTGCTGGTCGAAATGGACGGCATCTTCGTCAACAAGGCGCTGCTGGACAGCTGATGCCGGGGGGAATGCCCTTCGTCAGCGCGCGGCGCCTGTTCCTTGCCGGGGCGATCGGCCTCGCTTTGTGGCTGGGCGCGACCTTCCTGTGGCATGTGACCTGGCGTCAGGGTGTCAGCCTCGCCGTCATCCTGTTCCTGGACCAGGATTTTCCGGCGCTGATGATCGGTCTGTTCCTGCTGGCGCTGGCCGCGCCCTTTGCGGAGGGGATGGGCTTTCGCCTGCCGCAACCGCGCGCGCGCATCATCGTGCCGATCATCGTGCTGCTGGGGCTGGCCGCCTGGGCCGGTCATTATGCCCTGTTCCAGGATTATTCGGTTTCCCGCGATGAAGAGGTCGCGCGCTTTGCCGCCGCCTATATGCGCGAAGGCCTGTTCGCCCGGCCGATCCCGGTTGAATGGGAACCCTATCGCCGGGCGATCATGCCCGAATTTTTCTCACCCTTCGGCGCCGCCGACTATTGGACCGCTGCCTATCTGCCGGTGAACAGCGCGATCCAGGCCCTGTTCTGGCAGATGGGCGACCCCAATCTCGCCGGCCCGGTCTTGCTGGTGCTCGGCCTCTTCTCGCTGTGGCGGGTGGCGCTCCATCTCTTCCCCGACCGGCCCGATGCCGTCTGGGTAACGATGCTGCTCGGCCTTTCCTCGGCCCAGCTCTGGGTCACGGCGATGACCCCCTATGCGATGACCGGCCATTTCGCATTGAACATGGTCTGGCTGGCGCTGGTGCTGCGCGGCGGCATTGCCGGCCACCTCTCGGCCGGCGTGGTCGCGCTGATCGCGGCGGGGCTGCATCAATGGCATTTCCCGCCCATCTTCATCGCCCCCTTCATCCTCTGGATGCTGTTGGCGCGGCGCTGGACCGTGGCCGCCTTCCACGCGCTGACCCTGGTCGCGATCGTCATCGTCTGGGCCAAGATCTGGCCCGGTTTCCTGCTCCATGCGCTGGGCGCGCCGACCGATGTGCGCCCGTCTGCCGGCGTCGCCGACAAGGTCGGCAGCCTGTTCCAGCGCCTGGGCGACCGCTGGCAGCCGCTGGTCAATCTCAGCCGCTATGCCGCCTGGAACAATATATTGATGGTGCCGCTCGCGGGCCTGGGCGTGCTGGCGATGCGCTGGCGCGATGCGATCCGCGGGCGTGAGATCGCCCTGCCGCTGGCGCTGGGCTGCCTTGCCGGGTGCCTGCTGGCGCTGGCGCAGGGCTATGGCTGGGGCTTCCGCTATGCCCATGGCTTCATCGGCCCCTTCTGCCTGCTGGGCGGTCTTGGCTGGGCGCGCTTCCGGCCACAGGGGGCGATGCGGCCGATCTTCATCGGCTTCGTGGTGACGCTGCTGACCGCCGGCTTCCTGGTCTGGCGCACCCATGTCTTCGTCGAACCCTATGCCGCCAGCCACCGCATGATCGACGCCTCGCGCGCCGACGTCGTTCTGGTCGATCCGCGCGGCGGCCTCTACGTCACCGATCTGGTGCGTGGTCGTAATGGCGTGCCGGGCAAGCCGATGGTCATGAACCTCGGCATGCTGACGCTCGATCAGGTGGACGAGCTGTGCAAGACCTATGTGGTCGAGCTGTTCGACCGCGCCGAATTCCGCCCGCTCGGCGTGCCGTTGGCGCGCTGGAATCTCGGGCGCATGGACACGCTGCGCGCCCATATGAAGCTGGCCGGTTGCGATCGCCCGGTCCAGCCGCCGCTGCCCGAGACGATCGACGACGCCATGAACGCCGCCGATAACGCCTTCTAGATACCATGGCCGTCATCGCGAGCGAAGCGTGGCGATCCATGGATTGCTTCGCTTAGCTCGCAATGACGCAATGCGTTAGCTTGAAGGGCAAGTGAGGGGCATCACTGCCCCTTCACATAGACCCGCTTGCCGTTGATCCAGGTTTCCAGCACCTGCGTACCGCGAATGTCGGTCGGGCTGGCCGTCTCGATATTGCGGTCGATCAGCAGGAAGTCCGCCCGCTGCCCCGGCACCAGGCTGCCGAATTTCTTCTCGGCAAAGCCGGCAAAGGCCGCCTGCCGGGTAAAGCCGTCCAGCGCCGCCTCGAAGCTCACCTTCTGCTCGGGCATCCAGCCACCGGCCGGCTCGCCCCTGGCGTCCTGTCGCGACATGGCGGCGGCAATGCCGGGGAAGGGATTGGGGCTTTCGACCGGCACGTCCGAACCGAATGCCAGCGGCACCTTATTGTCCAGCATCGCCTTCCAGGCATAGGCGCCCTTCAGCCGGGCCTCGCCCAGCCGCGCCGTCGCCATGCGCCAGTCCGACGTTTCATGCACCGGCTGCATCGACGCGATCGTGCCATAGCGGGCAAAGCGCGGCAGGTCGGCCGGATCGATGATCTGGGCATGTTCGACGCGCCAGCGCCGGTCGCCGCTATAGGTGTCCGACATTTCCTGGATCGCGTCGAGTATCTCGCCATTGGCGGCGTCGCCGATCGCGTGGACCGCAACCTGGAAATTGTCCATCGCCGCCCGGCTCATGATGTTGCGCAGCTGCGTCGACGGGATCATCGGCAGGCCGCGCTGGCCCGGCGCATCGCTATAGCCCGCCTTCAGCCAGGCGCCGCGTGACCCCAATGCGCCGTCCAGCAGCAGCTTGATCCCGCCCATGCGCAGATGATCGTCATACAGCCAGGGCGTGGGTTCCGGCCCGGCGATCAGCACCATATTGTCGAGGCCATAGGCATAGGACATGATCCGCACGCGCAGCGCGCCGCGATCGGCCGACCGGCGGAAGGCCTGCCAATCCTCGATGCTGGTGCCCATGTCGGCAATGCCGGTGATCCCCACCGCCAGCAGCGCGCGCTGCGCCTTTTCCAGCGCATTGTCGCGATCCTTGGGGGCAGGGGCGGGCACGACCTTCTGGATCAGGTCCATCGCCTTGTCGACGAACACGCCCGCCGGCTTGCCCGCTGCCATCTCGATCCGGCCACCAGCCGGCGCCTTGGTCGCGGCGCTGACGCCGGCCGCGCGGATCGCGGCGCTGTTGGCCCAGCCGGCATGGCCGTCGATCCGCTCCAGCCAGACCGGAATATCGCCCACGGCCGCGTCCAGTTCGGCTGCGGTCGGGAACCGGCCCAGCCCCCATGTCTCCTGGTTCCAGCCGGTGCCGATGATCCATTTGCGGCCGGTATTCTCCTGCGCATAGGCGCGGATCTTCGCCTGTGCCTCGGCCAGCGATTTCGTGTCGGACAGGTCCAGCGTGATCAGCGAAAGGCCAAGCCCCATGACATGGCCATGCGCGTCGATCAGGCCGGGGATCAGCGTCTTGCCGCCTGCGTCCAGCTTGAAGCTCGGGCCTTTCGGCCGCTCGGGCCAGGGCTGGCCGCGCTTGGGCTTCTTGGGCTTGTACTCGGGCTCCTGATAGCGGCCCTGGATCAGCTTCTCGACCTTGCCCTCATCGTCGATCATCAGCGCGCCGAAATGGACGATCTTGCCATCCGGTCCGATGGCGATGCCGTTCACATTGTCGATCACGCCCGATGCATAAGCGGGCATGGGCAAAGCAAGCGCGGCAATCGCCGCCAGCATTATCTTCCTCATGCGCGGGTGATCCGCCGCACCAGCGCGCTGGTATCCTGCCGATGGCCGCCCATCGCCTGCACGTCGGCGTAATATTGATCGACCATCGCCGTCACCGGCAGGGTCGCGCCATTGGCCCGCGCTTCCTCCAGCGCCAGCCCCAGATCCTTGCGCATCCAGTCCACCGCAAATCCGAAATCGAAACTGTCCTGCGCCATCGTCTTCCATCTATTATCCATCTGCCAGCTTTGCGCTGCGCCCCCCGAAATCGCCTCGAACACCTTGTCCAGGTCGAGTTCCGCCGCCTGGGCAAAGCGCATCGCTTCGGCCAGGCCCTGCAGAACGCCGCCGATGCAGATCTGGTTCACCATCTTCGTCGTCTGGCCCGCGCCGGCCTTGCCGACATGGACGATGCGCGCGGCATAGGCCTGCATCACGATCGTCGCGGCCGCCACTGCCGGGGCGGACCCGCCGCACATGATCGACAGCCGGCCATTTTCGGCGCCCGCCTGACCGCCCGACACCGGCGCATCGACGCAGTGCAGGCCCAGGCTCTCGCCCTCGACGGACAATTGCCGGGCAATGCGCGCTGAAACGGTCGTATGGTCGATGAACAGGCCGCCCGGCTTCATCGTGCGGAACGCGCCTTCGCGCCCCAGCGTGATCTGGCTCAGGTCATCGTCGGTGCCGACGCAACTGATGACGATGTCGGCCTCCTCGGCGGCCTTGGCCGGACTGATCGCGACTTCGCCGCCATAGGCCTCGGCCCAGCTCTTGGCCTTGCCGATCGATCGATTGTAGACGGTCAGATGATGCCCCGCCTTGGCCAGATGCCCCGCGATCGGGCCGCCCATGACCCCCAGGCCGATAAACGCGATATTAGCCATAAGCCTCGTACATTTCGTGCGTGCAACCAAGCCATAGGGCCAGTTTTCGGCAAGTGCCAGTTTCTTCACCGGCAATTTTGCGTTAGGGCGCTGCGCCATGAACACGCTGAGCAAGATAGAGGGCGCCCTGCCGCTGCCCGTCACCGTCGATGACATCCTTGCGGCCCGGACACGCATTTCCGGGTCGATCGTCAAGACGCCGACGCTCATTAGCCAGACCTTCTCGCAAATGCTTGGCTGCAACGTCTATCTGAAGTTCGAAAATCTCCAGTTCACTGCCGCCTACAAGGAACGCGGCGCGCTCAATCGTCTGCTGCAACTCGATGAAGCGGCCAAGGCCAAGGGCGTGATCGGCGCCTCTGCCGGCAACCATGCGCAGGGTCTTGCCTATCATGGCAAGCGCCTTGGCGTGCCCGTCACCATCGTCATGCCGACCACCACGCCGATCGTGAAGGTCACCCAGACCCAGGGCCATGGCGCCACCGTCGTCCAATATGGCGAGAAGTTCGACGACGCCTATGCCCATGCCCGCAAGCTGGAGGTGGAGCAGGGCCTGACCTTCATCCATCCGTTCGACGAGCCCGACATCATCGCCGGCCAGGGCACGGTCGGTCTGGAAATGCTGGAGGATGCGCCGCAGATCGACACGCTGATCATACCGATCGGCGGCGGCGGCCTCTTCTCGGGCATCGCCACCGCGGCGCGCGCGATGAAGCCGGACATCCGCCTGATCGGCGTGCAGGCGGAACTCTATCCGTCGATGTATGACTTCATAAAGGGCGCGGACCTCGCCTGCGACGGCGACACGCTGGCCGAGGGTATTGCGGTGAAGCAGCCGGGCGAGCTCACCCGTCGCTTCGTCGAGCGTCTGGCCGACGATGTGCTGCTGGTCACCGAACGCCGGCTGGAGGAGGCGGTCAGCCTGCTGCTCCAGATCGAGAAGACGGTGGTGGAGGGGGCCGGCGCGGCCGGCCTCGCCGCACTGCTCAGCTATCGCGAGCAGTTTGCCGGTCGCAATGTCGGCCTGATCCTGACCGGCGGCAATATCGACACCCGCCTGCTCGCCAATGTGCTGCTGCGCGATCTCGCCCGTTCGGGACGTCTCGCCCGCCTGCGTATCATCCTACAGGATCGGCCCGGCGCGCTGTTCCATGTCGCCCGCATCTTCGACCAGGAAGCGGTCAACATCCTGGAACTGTCGCACCAGCGCATCTTCACCAATCTGCCGGCCAAGGGGCTCAGCCTCGACGTCGAGTGCGAAACCCGCGATGGCGCTCACCTCCAGCGGCTGATCGCGGCGCTGGGCGCGGCGGGTTATGAGGTCGCGCCGATCGAGGTTGCCTGATTTTGGGACATGCTTAACCATCGGTAAAAATTTCGTGGTAAATGACCTTTTCATGGTTGGGCCGGGACGGCATAGTCCGACCATGAAAAGGCAAATTCGCATGACTGAATCGGGGGGAGAGGCATGAGCGCACCATTCCGCTTTCCGCGTTTCTTCGTGACGATCCCCAGCCCTTGCCCCTATCTGCCGGGCAAGAGCGAGCGGAAGGTCTTCACCGAACTCAATGGCGACAATGCCTCGGAACTCAATGATGCGCTCGGCCGTATCGGCTTTCGCCGCAGCCAGAATGTCGCCTATCGTCCCAGCTGCGCCGATTGCTCGGCCTGCGTGTCGGTGCGCGTCGTCGCGCAGGAATTCAAGCCCAACGCGACCCAGCGCAAGCTGATCCGCCGCAACAGCGACCTCGTCGTCACCGCCTGCAAGCCCTGGTCGACCGAGGAGCAGTTCGAATTGCTCCAGCGCTATCTGCGCGCGCGGCATCCCGGCGGCGGCATGACCGAAATGGACGAGATGGACTTTGCCGACATGGTCGAACAGACCCCGGTCGAAAGCCATGTCGTCGAATATCGCCTGCCCGGCGAGGATGGCCGCCCCGGCAAGCTGGTCGGCGCCTGCCTGACCGATCGCCAGGGCGACGGCCTGTCGATGATCTACAGCTTCTTCGACACCGAACTGGAAGATCGTCCGGGCCTCGGCAACTTCATCATCATGGATCATATCCAGCGCGCCGCCCGCGCGGGCCTGGCCTATGTGTATCTGGGCTATTGGGTCGATGGCTCGCAGCGGATGCAGTACAAGATCCGCTACCGCCCGCTCGAAAAGCTCAGCCGCGCCGGCTGGGTCCGCTTCGATCCGGAGGAGCAGGCGCAGGCGATCCGTGTCGTCATGCCGCGGGACGAGCCGCCGCTGCCGGTCGAACTGGCCGCCATCTTGCGCCGCTGACGGCGCAGTTTCTGTAAATTACAGATTCTCGATCATTCCGGTTACGTGCAGGCTTGTTTAAGCTTTTCCTGCATCATCGCTGCCATGACGAACAGGGCGGCACGGCAATCGGGGATGGGCGATGGATCGCTTCGCTGATCGGCGCTTTGCCGATGGCGCCCGCGAACTTGGCGGGCCAGCGGCCCATATGCCGTCCGGCGCTAACATCGCGCACAGGACATTATCAGCCAAGATCAAGTATGTACGCCCACCCGTCATTCACTGGTTCGCGGATTATCGCGGTCGGCTGCTGACCTACTGGGTCGAGGGCGAGGTGCGGGGCGGGGGGCTTCGCATGGGGCTGATGCGCCATGGCTGGCGCAAGGGCTTTGATTCGGTCGATATCGGGATCATCATACGGGCCGCTGCCGCGTCGTCGCAGCCGGAACCGCTGGTCGTTCGCCTGCGTTGCGCAGATGGCGCAAGCCGCTGGTGCCTGCTCCGCATGACGCGGCAGGCAATGCCCGCAGGGGCATGGCGCTGGTATGGAACGGTCGAGGATATGCATGATCGTCGCGACAAACAGGCTGAATTGCTGGAAACCGCACTGGCGGAAAGTCGCGAACATCATCGCTGGTCGGTAGAACTCAGCCCCCAGGTTCCCTGGACCGCCACGCCCGATGGCGCGATCGAGGAGGTCGGGCCGCGCTGGCGCGATCTGACCGGCAGCTCGCCCGAACAGGCGATGGGCGCCGGCTGGATCAACGCCCTGCATCCCGACGACATGGACCGGACCCTGACGTTGTGGCGCGAACGGCTCCAGTCGGGCGATCCGGTCGATGTCGATTATCGCCTGCGCCTGCGCGACGGCAGCTATCGCTGGATGCGCGCCCGCGCGGCCGCCCGGCGCGATGGCAAGGGCGCGATCATCCGCTGGTATGGCACGCTGGAGGATATCCATAATCAGAAGCTGGCGCAGCAGGCGGTGGCCGAGAGCGAGGAGCATTTCCGCCTCGCGGTGCAATCGGCGCGGCTCGGCATCTGGGACTATGACGCCCGTTCGGGCCAGCGCAGCTGGTCGGCGGAATTCCGGGCGATGCTGGGCCTGACGGCGGATGCGCCGGCGACCACGGAACTGGCCCTGTCGCTCGTCCATCCCGATGATCGCCACAAGCTCAAAGCGATGATGGACGGCGTCGCCGCCAATGTCCTGCCGCCGCATTTCGAGGCGACCCTGCGCGTCCATCGCGCCGACAATGGCGCGCTGCGCTGGATCCGCAGCACCGGCTGGGCGACGCGCACGGAAGTCGGCCAGTTGCGGCGGATCATCGTCACCTTCCTTGACGTCACCGAACAGCACGATGCGGAAGAACGTATCCGCTGGGCCGCCACCCATGATCCGATGACGCGGCTGCCCAACCGGACATTGTGGCAGGGCGTGCTGGAGGAACTGGCGGATCAGGCGCGCCCGACCGGCGCGGGCTTCGGCCTGATGCTGTTCGACATCGATGACCTCAAGCGGATCAACGATTCGCTCGGCCATGACGCGGGCGATGCGCTGCTCTGCGGCTTTGCCGAGCGGCTGGCCGCGGCGGCGCCGGTCGATGCGGTGGTCGGTCGCCTGGGTGGGGACGAGTTCGGCCTGATCGCCGCCTCGCTGGTGGATAGTGCGACCGTGCAGGCCTGCAGCCAGGCGATATTGGACAAGATGCGGGTGCCCTTCGCCTATCAGGGGCAATTGCTCGAAGCCGGGGTCAGCGTCGGTGGCGCCGTGTTCGGCGAGCATGGTGACGATGCGCATGAACTGTTCAAGGCGGCCGACCTGGCGCTCTATGCATCGAAGGCGAGCGGCCGCAGCCGGCTCACCATGTTCCATTCCCAGTTGCGCGCCGACGCGCAGCAGCGCAGTTCGATGATCCACATGGCGCGCCAGGTGATCGCCGAGCGGCTGGTCGAACCCTATTATCAGCCCAAGGTCGACATGCGCAGCGGGCAGGTGCTGGGTTATGAGGCGTTGCTGCGCTGGCAGCATCCCCGGCTCGGGGTGCAGGCGCCCGCTACCATCGCCGCCGCCTTCGAGCATGGCGAACTGGCCATCCGCCTGACCGACCTCATGCTCGACGCGGTGCTGCACGACATGGCGGCCTGGCTCCGGATGGGCTTCGATCCCGGCCGGGTGGCCGTCAACGCCTCGGCGGCGGATCTGCTTCAGGCCGATTTTGCCGATCATGTCCTCGCTCGACTGGATCAGCATGGCGTGCCGGCACAGAATTTCGAGATCGAAGTGACCGAGTCGGTCTTCCTTGGTCGCGGCGCCGATCAGGTCGCGCGCGCGCTTGATCGGTTCGCGCGGGGCGGGGTGCGTATCGCCCTCGACGATTTTGGCACCGGCTTCGCCTCGCTCAGCCACCTCAAGCAATATCCGGTCAATGTGCTGAAGATCGACCGCAGCTTCGTCAGCCATGTCGACAGCGATGCGGGCGACGCCGCCATCGTCGACGCCGTCATCAAGCTGGGCAGCAGCTTCCGCATGGAGGTGGTGGCCGAGGGCGTGGAGACCGCCGAACAGGCCGCTTTGCTGCTCCAGCATGGCTGCCATATCGCGCAGGGCTATCATTATGGCCGGCCACAGCCCGCCGCACCGGTCCTGGCTGCGCGCGGCGCGGCGCCTATCGCGCCGAAAAAGTGACCGCCTCTATCTTGTTGCCATCGGGATCGCGCACGAAGGCGCCATAATAATGATCGTCATATTGCGGCCGCACGCCCGGCGGCCCGGCATCGCTGCCGCCCAGCTCCAGCGCCAGTCGATGAAATCCGTCGACCGCGCCGCGATCGGCCGCGACGAAGCAGATATGGATGCCGTTGCCGGCGCTCGCGGGCGCGCCATCGACCGGTGTCTCGACGCTGAACACCACGTCGGTCACGCCATAGTCGAGCGAATGGGGATGGTCGCGCAGGCTGCGATAGCCCAGCAGCGCCATCAGCGGGTCGTAGAAGGCCCGCGCCCGCGCCACATCATTGGTGCCCACCGATACATGATGCAGCATAACGCCCCTCCCGTCGCCTGATCCCGCCCGTCAACGCACCAACCCATGGTCGCGGTTCCGGACGGTTCAGCGCGGCGTCGCCTCGGTCGCATAGCGGGTGGTCGCCTGGGTCGTGCCGTCGGGATTGATGATGATGGTCGTCACCAGCGGCGGTGGATAATAGAAGCCGCCCGAAATATAGCCGCCCGGCGGCAGGCCGGGCACCGGCGGAGCGGCCGACACGACGGTCGTGGTCGCCGGCTGGTTCGACCAGTGCGTGCCGCTCGTCGCCGCCACCGATGCTGGCGGAGGCGTCGGAGCCGCCGCAACAGTCGTCACCGTCGACGCGCTCGGGCTGACGGCGCTGCTGGCATAGGCGGGCGCATCATAGTCCACGCCGGGGCGGCTGGACGGGGCGGGCTGTGGTGCGGGCTGTGGCGCGGGGCTATAGGTCACCATGTCGTCGGGCGCGCTATAGCCGGCCTCGCCACCGGAACTGGCGATGACGGCCGGCTGCGGCGCTCCCTCTTCATAGCCGCCTTCATAACGCGACCAGTCGATGCCGCTGCGCACGTCGCGCACCCGGCCATATTGGTCGGTCATCACCGCATCGTCATAATAGCGCGACCAGCCATAGCCGGTGGTCGGCGCCGGCAGGCCATAGGCGCCATAATTGGCGATGAAGAAGCGCGGATGGACCCAGTAGGCGGGCAGGGCAAAGCCCACGCGTGGCCGCTGATAGCTTTGCCAGCCGCCCGGCGCGGCCCAGCCGGCATACCAGCGCCCGTCATAGCGCGGCCCCCAGCGATGGGCAGTGGCGGTCGTTGTCGTCGCCGTGGTGGTGGTACGGACCACGCTCGTGCCGGATGCGACCGGTGCCTGCGCGGCAACCGGCCCTGCAAGGCTGGCGATCAGCGCCATGGCGCTGCTGGCGAAGAATAAGCGCGCGGCCATCATCATGCTCCCTGTTCCTGCAGGGGCGTCGGGCCGCCCGCACGGTCATCATGCTAACGCGGAAATTAGCATGACGATCCGTGCAACGCCATGTTCGGCTTATGAAATCCTGTCCCGGAACGGGGCAGGGCGGCGATCAGCCGATGCGGCCGGCGACCCGCGCGACCAGCGCTTCCAGCCCCTGCTGGTCGGCACTGTCGAACCGGGCGGGGCGGGGGCTGTCCAGGTCCAGCACGCCGATCAGCCGGCCGTCATGCACCACCGGCACGACGATCTCGGACGCACTCGCCGCGTCGCAGGCAATATGGCCGGGGAAGGCATGGACATCGGCCACCAACTGCGTCTCGCGCGTCTGCGCGGCGGTGCCGCACACGCCGCGGCCCAGCGGGATGCGGATGCAGGCCGCCTTGCCCTGAAAAGGCCCCAGCACCAGCTCATCCTCGACCATGCGATAGAAGCCCGCCCAGTTGAGGTCGGGCAGGAACTGCCAGATCAGCGCCGACAGGTTCGCCATATTGGCGACAGCATCGGGTTCGTCGCGGGTTAGCGCGTCGGCAGCGGACAGAAGATCGGCGTAAAGCGTCGCCTTGTTGGCGTCGGCAGCGGGGGCGAAATCATACATGGGCACGCATATAGGATGGCCCGCACCGCTCGGCCAGAGGCTAGGATGTCGGGAGGGGTTTATCGATCAATCGCCGCTTGAGAGGGGCCGGCAACAGCAGATCTGCATAGGATATGCCCGTGTAGCAGCGTATCTGGACGACAAGGCCGGCAAGCAGGGCGATCGGTGCAATGAGGTTCCACGCCATCACCAGCAAGGGCGCGGCAAAGGCCATCCACAGGATGATCCGCTCTTTGCGATGAAGCGCGTGCCATTGGCCATAAAGCAGGATCGCGAAGCCAAGGCAGCAAACCGTCAGGTCATAGTTGAAGATATAGGGGGTGATCAGGGCCGTCGCGGTGGCCGTGATGAAGGCCAGTTGATGGACGGTGCAGTGACGCGCGCGCCAGACCATGTAGAGCGCGCTGCCCGCAAACAGGGTCTGGGCCAGCAGCGGCAGCCAATAAGGCCCCGCGCGCAGCGCGACATAGGCCGATGTCATCATGAAGAAATAGAATTTCTCGCCTTCGGCGGTCATGATCCGGGTTTGGAGGGCAGAGGTATCCGTCAGCCAGGTGGGCCAGAGATCGAAGCCGAACGCCAAGCCGCTCAGCCCGATCAGCCCCAGGGTGACGGCGAGTGCCGCGCCTATCGCCCGGAAGGCCCTGCGATGGACCAGCGTCAGGGCAATCAGCAGGCCCAGATGGGGCTTGAGCGTCAGCAGCCCGGCGACAAGGCCGGCGCGGACCGGCGCATGGCGCAACTGGGCGAAGAACAGCAGCCACAGGCCGCCAATGACGAACCCATAATGGCCGACCCAGATATTGACGATCGCCGCCGGCGTCAGCAGCGCAAGCCAGGAGGACAGGCCGGCCGGTATGTAGGGACGGGCCGCCCAGGCAAAGAAGATGGCGCCAAGGCCCGTCCACAGGGCGAGCGCAACCGGATAGGGAAACAGCGCAAAGGGTATCGCCAGGAACAGGCTATGCGGAGGATAGGAGTAGTTCAGCATCTCCAGCGGGCCGAAAAGCCCGGCCTGCCAGTCCATATAGGACTGAAAATCATAGAGACGCTCAAGCTGGTCGGTCAGTGCGAGCGTTCCGCCGGACCAGACATTGAGGAAATCGCGGCCGATCAGAAGTCGGGCTTCGGGCAGGTGCAGGCCGTCAAGTTGGCGCAAATCCGAGAGGATCAGGAAGGCGCCCAAGAAGGTGGCGGCAACCCACATGAACCAGTTCCAGGGGCGCGGTGGCAGAAGAATAGGGCGTTCGGCCGGCATGGCATCCTCGGGAAGCTGGGAACGCAGTCCTGCGCTCAGCCCTTCCTAGCAAGGCAATGATGGTTAATTCGTAAATGGCCGCTAGATTCAGTCCATCCTGACCCGGCCGCGTCCCTGTTTCACGGCGGCGCGCTTGACCTTGCCGTCGACGCGGCGCTTCTGCGATGCCTTGGTCGGCTTGGTCGGGCGCCGCTTCTTGGGCACGATCGTCGCCTCGCGGATCAGCGCGAACAGCCGCTCGCGCACCTCCTGCCGGTTGAGCAGCTGCGATCGCGCGCCCTCGCTGCGCAGGATCAGCACGCCCTCGCGGGTCATGCGCGATCCGGCCAGGTCCGCCAGCCGCTGCTTCACTACATCGGGCAGCCCTGGCGAGGCGGCGACGTCGAAGCGCAGCATCACCGCGCTGTCGGTGGTGTTCACATGCTGGCCGCCCGGCCCCGACGCGCGCGCGAAGCTCTCGACAATCTCGTCGCTGTCGATCGCGATGGAGCGGGTGACCGGGATGGCGACCATGGCGCAGGGCCGGGGCTTACAGCCCGGCCTCCTCCAATATCTCGGGGCCGAAACCTGCATCGACGAAGCTCTGCGGCAGCGGCGCGGTCGCCTGCGCCGGCGGCTTGTTGTCGCCGCGCGGCACGCTCAGGAAGCGGCTGTGCAGCAGCATCGCGCCCTTTCCGTCGCCATAGACCGGGTCGCCGACGATGCCGAAGCCCAGCCCATGCTGGGCATGGACGCGGATCTGGTGGGTGCGGCCGGTCTCGGGCGTGAAGGCGATCAGCGCGCGGCCGTCCTTCACCGCCAGCTTGCGCCAATGGGTGACGGCGGGCTTGCCCGCCTTCGCCGCGATCATGCGCCAGCCCTGGCTCGGCGTGCTCACCTTCTTGAGCGACAGGGCGATCGTGCCTTCGTCCGCCTCGGGCACGCCCTCCAGCACCGCGACATAGCGCTTCTCGACCGTGCCGGCCTCGAACGCGGCGGCAAAGCGCTTGTGCGCCTTGGGGTTGCGCGCGAGCAGCAGGCAGCCGCTGGTGTCGCGGTCCAGCCGGTGGACCGCCAGCGGCCAGCGCTGAAAGCCGAAGGTCAGCGAGGCGAGGTGGTTTTCAAGGCTGATCGATCCGTCGCGCGGCGCGTCGACCGGCAGGCCGGCGGGCTTGTCGAGGATGATGGCCTCGCCATCGATGAACAGCACTTTGTCGCTAAGCAGGGTCAAATATCAATCCGATCGGGAAATCTGGCGTCCGGGTAATCTGGCTGGGCGATTGACGCCCACGCCGCATCCTATAGGGCGTGGAACCGATGGAGAATAGGGGCCTTGCCTATCAACATGCGCCGCAGCGGCTCGACTGGGTCGATGTCGCGCGCGGCATCGGCATCATCGCCGTGGTGTTCGGCCATGTCTGGACGCGTGGGCCCTTGCGCGACGCCATGTACAGCTTCCACATGCCGCTCTTCTTCCTGCTGTCGGGGATGCTCTCGCGCCCGCATCCGGTCGGCGCCTTCACCCGGCGCCAGTTGCTCGGCCAGATGCGCCCCTATGCCATCTTCCTCGCGCTGCTGATCCTGGCGGATCATATCATCGAACCGGCCAAGGGCAATCTGCCGATCTTCCACCAATGGCCGCGCGATCTGCTGCCGATCCTGCTCGGCGGCTATTGGCTGCGCGGCCCCTATACCATCTTCTGGTTCGTGCCCTGCCTGATGCTGGCGCGCATCCTGTTCAACCTCGCGCTCAACCGCTGGCCCGATCCGCGCGACCGGCGCTGGCTGATCCTGATGCCGGGACTGCTGGTGCTGGCGGAGGGGCTGGGCTGGATGACGCCGGCCTCGCCGCTCGGCCTGCTGAGCGTGCCGATGGCGATGATCCTGCTCTGGGTCGGCGCGCTCTGGCCCCGATTGCACTGGCGCAATCTCTGGATCGCGCCGCTCGGCCTGCTCGCGCTGGCAGGGCTGGCCGGCTGGCTGCCGACCCTCAACATGAAGGCGGCCGACTATGGCTGGCCGCTGCTCTCGATCGCGTCCGGCATCGCGACGTCGCTGCTGCTCTTCCGCCTCTCGGCGCGGCTCGCGCCAGTCTCCGCCCCGCTCGCCGCGCTTGGCCGGGCGTCACTGGTCATCATGTATCTGCACGTCGCGATCATCCATTATGGCACGCCCTATCTGGCCAGGCCCTGGCTGCTCGCGCTCGCGCTGCTGGCGCCCCTTGCCCTGTGGCACTTCATCCGCCTGTTCCCGCGCCTCAGCCGCTGGATGCTCTAGGGCAAGGACGGCGCCGACGCTGGCCAGGATCGCCAGCCCGCCAGGAAGAAGGCGATGGCCGCCATGGCGCGCGCATGCGTTCGGTCTGAAACGCCAGCCGGCTCGATCCCTTGCGCCGCCCGGTCCAGCGCTTCGCCGGCGACCAGCCGCACGAACATGTCCGCGCCCATCCTGACCGTCTCTGCCGGCCGGGCGCCATCCTCGGCCAGGATGGCCGCGATCGCCGTGCTGGCGCGCTGGAACGGGCCATCGACGCTGAGCGCCAGCCCCGGCTGACGCGCAGCCTCGGCCACGATCATGCGATACAGCGCGATCGCATGGGGATTGAGCAGCCAGCCGAGCAAAATCTCGCCCGCCGCCTGTAAACGCTGTTCCAGCGGGCCGGCCTCGACCCGCGCCAGATTGGGCATGCCCGACTGGCGGGCTAGGCGCTCGACCACCTCGACGAACAGGTCCGACTTGGTCCGCGCGCGGCGATAGAGGGTGCGCTTGGTCACGCCGGCGCGGCGGGCGATGGCTTCCATGCTGGCCCCCTGGAAACCGGCCTCGATGAAGGTCGCCAATGCCGCATCCAGCATCGTCGCTTCAATCTGTTCGGCCGCCTCGCGCGATGGCCGGCCGGTCGGCCGCGCCGATCCGTCGCTCCCTGATCCGTCAGCCCGCTGGCTGGTGTCGGCGGCCATCCCTGCTTTCCTTCCATTCGGCTCCGGCATAAAAGGATACGGAACCGGATACTTTGAGTCGAGTTTATTTCCCATCGGTCATGCCGTCGCCCGGCGGCGATAATCAAGGAGCAGTTGGAATGGCGTTGTTTCAGGATCGGGTCGCGATCGTCACCGGCGGTGCATCGGGCATCGGCGAAGCGGTGGTGAAGGATTTGCTGGCGGAAGGCGCGAAGGTCGTCATCGCCGATTTCGACGAAGCGGGGGCGCAGCGTCTCGCGCAATCCTGTGGCGAGGATCGGGCGCGCGCCTTCAAGGTCGATGTCAGCGATGCACAGGCGGTCAGCGCCAGTGTCGACTTCGCCGTCGAAACCTTCGGCGGACTGCATCTGGCGGTCAACAATGCCGGGATCGGCGCGCCGTCCACGCCGCTGGCCGACATCGCCATCGATGACTGGCACCGGGTTGTCGGCGTCGATCTGCACAGCGTCTTCTACGGCATGAAATATCAGATCCCGGCGATGCTGAAATCCGGTGGCGGCGCGATCGTCAACATGGCCTCGATCCTGGGCGCGGTCGGCTGGGCCGGTTCCGCCGCCTATGTGACGTCCAAGCATGCGGTCGTCGGCATGACCAAGACCGCCGCGCTCGACTATGCCGCCCAGGGTATCAGGGTGAATGCGGTCGGGCCGGGCTTTGTCGAAACCCCGGCACTCGGCAAGACCATGACCGATGCGGAACGGGCGGTCCTCGCCGGCCTGCATGCGTTCGACAGGCTGGCGCGCCCGGAGGAGATCGCTGCCATGACCAGCTTCCTCCTGTCCGATCGCGCTTCCTTCATGACCGGAACCTATTATCCGGTCGATGGCGGCTATCTGGCGCGCTGACGGCGCGGGGCGTCAGCCCTGCTGGATCAGCGACAGCCGATGATCCTCGCCGGCGCGGGCGACCAGGGCGTAGGCGGCCTGGGCGATCATCTGCGCCTGGCTCAGCGCGGCGGCATCCTCCTGCTGGGCGGGAGCGACCGGGTCGGCGACGGCCGATGCCGCTGGCGACGCATAATAGCCCGCGTCGGACAATTGCGTGTCCAGCGTGGTTTCCGGTGCCGCGACGGCCTGCGATCGCGGCGCTGGCGTGGGCGCGCTATAGGTCAGGGGTGACAGCGAAGCTGACAGGGCAACGCTATCGCTGACGACGGCGGCGGATTCGCTTGCGATCGCCGGCGCCGGCGCGGTCGCTGCGGCAGTTGGTGTCGTTTCGACCGCCGGCTGGACGCTGGCGACCGGCTCGCTGGCCGCAACCGGCGTGGTGGCCGCCGGTGTGCTCGCCTCTGTCACTTTCGCTGTCGTGCTGCCGCTATTCTGGTTCGCCTGCCGAACCTTTTCGGCAAATTCTTCCATCGCCTTCTTGAACTGGCCCCAGCCATTGCTCGAGCCGCCGATCGCACCAACCATCTCTGTTTCGCTCCCGGTCCCCGATCCTGCCATGGCGCGGCGGGGGCTGCGAATTTGACAAGGAACGGGCTTATCCGGCGATTAAGCATTCAGTGCAGATGGCGCAGCTTGTCCGGGTTGCGCATGATGTAGATGGCGGTCACCTGGCCATCCTCTATGTCCAGTGCGGTGGTCTGCAACTCGCCATCGGCCTCGCGCGTGACGAAGCCGGGCAGGCCGTTGACCATGCAGGTGCGCAGCAGGGTCGATCCATATTTGCCGAACAGCACTGCCAGCGCCTTGTGGACCTGCATCACCTGGCCATGGCCGATCGCCGGGCGGATCGCGGCCGGGCGCTTGCCGCCGCCATCGCTGTGGAAGCTGACATCCTGCGCCAGCAGTGCACCCAATGTGCTCATGTCGCCGCTGCGCGACGCGGCGAAGAAGGCGCCGGCAATCTCCAGCCCGCGCTGTTTCTCGATCTGGAAACGGGGGCGGGCGTCGCGGACATGATCGCGCGCGCGGGCGGCGAGCTGACGACAGGCGGCAGCATCGCGCCGGATGGTCCTCGCCACCTCGTCAAAGGCGAGGCCGAACACATCATGCAACAGGAAGGCTGCCCGCTCCAGCGGCGACAGCCGCTCCAATGCCAGCATCAGCGGTAGGGTGACATCCTCTTCCTCGTCCGCTTCCTCGACAACCGGCTCGGGCAGCCAGGGGCCGACATAGGTTTCGCGCTGCGCCCGCGCCGACTTCATCTGGTCGAGGCAGAGCCGGGTGACGATGCGGCGGAGAAAGGCTTCGGGCTCGCGCACCGCGCCATGGTCGGTGCCCATCCAGCGAATGAAGGCATCCTGCACCACATCCTCGGCATCGGCGACCGATCCCAGCATGCGATAGGCGACCCGGATCAGGCGGGGACGCAGCGGGTCGAAGCGCGCTGCCGCGTCCATCTGCGTCCCCCGCGCCATCAGGCTGCTGCCTTCATCGGCATGTCGTACCAGAGGTTGAAGCCGACGGCGATGCGGTTCCAGCCATTGATGATGTTGATCATCAGGGTCAGCTTCACCTGTTCCTCCTCGGTGAACTCCCAGTTCAGCGCTTCCTTGGCCGCTTCATGGGTGTGGCCCTTGGCGATTTCGGTCAGCGCCTCGGTCCAGCCCAGCGCAGCGCGCTCGCGGTCGGTATAGCAGGGCGCCTCGCGCCAGGCGGTCAGCAGGTAGATGCGCTGCTCGATCTCGCCCTTCTCGCGCGCTTCATAGGTGTGCATGTTGATGCAGTTCGCGCAGCCGTTGATCTGCGACGAACGGATCTTCACCAGTTCGATCAGGCTCGGCTCCAGGCTGTCGGCGACAGCGGTGGACAGCGCGGTCCAGCTCTTCATCAGCTGCGGCGCGGCGGCATAGGGATTGATCTTGTCGGTCATGATACAGCTCCTTTGCTTGCTATTGCTGACATGACGAGACGGCCGCGCCCGATGTGACATGGGCAGCAACTTTTTTCGTCGGGCTTGAAAATATTTTGCCGATTCCGGCTCTGGACAGGGGGCGGGGGCAGGCGCTAGCGGCCGCGCCCTATGTCTATCATTGCCACCATCATGAACACGGCCACCGGCCAGCCCATCCAGAAGATGAAGTTCGAGCGCATGCCCAAGCCCTGGGTCTCGCTGAACCTTGAAAATGGCGAACTGGTCACCGCCGACCGCGTCGTCGTCGGCAAGCCCGCACCGGGCAAGTTCATCACCCCGGTCGAAGTCTGGGTCACGCCCAAGACGCTGGGATGACATCCACAAGGTTCGGTCACGCCAACATTGCCGGATCGTAAAATTCCATTGAGCTCCTAAAAAAGGCCCTTATATCGGCGGTTTGCTGAGTGGGGACTCAGGGGGCTTGGGGGATTTTATCAGATTCGCGGCGCGTCTTGTCGCGTCGGTGCTGTGCGTGCCGACGTCGGTTGCCAGTGCGCAGCATGTCGATGCGGAACGCGCATCGACACCTGCCATCCTGTCGGCCGGACAGATTTTCGACGTTGCCGAATCCGCGCGACAGGCACGCGATTTCGAAACCGCCCAGGCGGCCTATCGCGCCCTGTTCGCCGATGCCGATCCCGAGTTGCGGATCGAAGCGCGCTTCCGGCTGGGGCTGATGCTGGCCGACGACCTGCAACGCTACAGCGATGCGGCGGTCGAGTTCCGGCATATCCTTGATGTAAAACCCCATGCCGCCCGCGTGCGCTTGGAACTGGCCAGGGTGCTGGCTGCCAGCGGTGACGTGCGGGCTGCCGGCCGCGAAATGCGCGCGGCACAGGCTGCCGGCTTGCCGCCACAGGTCGAGCAGATGGTGCGCTTCTATGCCAATGCCTTGAGCGCACGGAAGACGCTCGGCGGTTCGATCGAACTCGCCCTTGCGCCCGACAGCAATGTCAATCGCGCGACCCGTTCCGATCGGCTTGGAACGGTGATCGGCGATTTCCTGCTCGACAAGGATGCCCAGGAAAAATCGGGTGTCGGGCTCAGTCTGCGCGGCCAGGGCTATTGGCGCCACGGCACCGAACCGGGCGCGGATCTGCTGGTGCGCGCGTCGGTCGGCGCCTCGCTCTATCGCGATGCCTCTTTCAACGACATCAGTGCGGCGTTGCAGGTCGGCCCCCAATATCTGTCGGGGTCGGATCGTATTACCGTGGCGGCCGGGCCAAGCTGGCGCTGGTATGGCGACCGTCTCTATTCGACCGGCTATGGTGGCAGCGCGAATCTGCTGCACCCGGTGGGAAAACGTAGCCAACTTCAGCTTGAAGGTGGCGTTACCCATGTCCGCAACCAGCGCAACGCCTTGCAGACAGCGGATGATTTCACCCTGGCCGGGGCATTTGATCATGCCTTCAGCGCGCGGGGCGGCGGCGGCGTTCAGATGTTTGCCCTGCGCGAAGCAGCGCGCGATCGCGGTTATAGCTTCGTCAGTGGTGGGGGCAGCGTCTATGGCTTCCGCGAAATGGGGCGCACGACCTTCGTCGCGACAATGGGATACAGCCATTTGGAGGCTGATGCCCGGCTGCTTCTTTATCCACGCCGGCGCATCGAAAATCGACTGAGCGCGAGCATCGGGGCGACGTTACGCGCCTTGCAGGTCGGTCCGTTCGCGCCACTGGCGCGGCTCAAATGGGAACGCAATCGCTCGACCATCGAAATCTATCAATATCGCCGAATTTCTGCCGAGTTCGGCATCGGTTCGGTTTTCTGACGGGGGAATGAAGATGACGAAACAGGCTCTTCGCGGCGCGAGCGCGATCGCCTTCATGCTGGCGCTTTCTGCATGTGGCGGGGGTGGTGGCGTGAACAGTACGCCCACTCCCACGCCAGCACCTACTCCGACTCCGACGCCCACACCCACACCCACACCGAGCGCCAATGCGGATCTGGTCGCACCGCTTGTTTCGGAAACTTTCGTCAATAATGCGGTGGCTGGTACAGCCAGCTTCCCGGCAAATGGAGCAGGTACGGCGACTGCCGCCAAATCTGCACTGACGTTCCGTTATGATGCGTCGAGCAATCGCTATTCGGTGTCGGCCGCCGACCGTTCGCAGAATTTTGCTGTATCGAGCAGGGATGCTGCGCTCAGCAATGCGGACCTCGACGTTTATGTCGACAAATCGGGTAACCGCACCGACACGTTGGCCGTTCGTAAGAACGCAGCCGAGAAGGGGACGCCTGACAGCCCGCAATTCCAATATGCCGGCGCTGCCGTGTGGCAACGCACCACAGCAAATAACAGCGCAGTGAGCGCCACTGCGGATGCCTTTACCTATGGCGTGGAAACAAAGGCTTCGGCCATGCCGCTCGGCGGCACCGCAACTTTTGTGGCATCGCTGAACGGCATTGCCACCTATGCCGACACGGCGCTGGGCCTCAAGGGTGCGGGCACGCTGAACATTGATTTCGCCTCTGGCGGCCTGACCGGCAATGGTGATTTTTCCACCTATGGAACGGATGGCGGAAAGGTGGACACCAGCAACTGGTATGCCAGCGCCAGGATCGCGTCCGGATCCAATGCCTTCAGCGGCAGTTTCACGATCGGTGCGCCCAGCAACCCGGCCGGGTCGTTCGATGGACGCTTTTATGGCCCCAACCATGAGGAACTTGGCGCGGCCTGGAGCTGGAACACGCCGACAGGAGGGCGCGCCTATTTGGGCACGCTGCTGGGGCGCGACCTGGCAACATTGCCGGCCAATGGCGGGCTGGATGCGCTGCGCGTCAATGAGGCGTTCGAAACCACGGGCATGCAGGCGCAATATATCCTGACCTCGCCCACCAACAGCTATATGCAGCGCATCACCAGCCTGACGACACCGCCCGTCACCATGCGCTATTCGGAAGATAGCGACAGTCTGGTGGTCAATCAGTTTGCGGTGGTCAGCGATGTCGCCTTGACCGACGCGATCAGGGATGCTGCGGCCAGCAATGCGTCCTTCGACGTCTATCGGACCACGAAGACGGAAACATTTGGTGGGGTCGCCAGCGAACATCCGATCGAGATCCGTGTCCTGAAACCGGGCGCCGGAAACCCGACGATTGCGCTGACCTATACCAGCTTTGCAACCTGGTCGGTTGGTCCCGTTCCCAGTCTGTATCAGTCCGACGTCAACGAAACTGTGCTGGCCTATGGCCGCAAGACGCCGGATGGCGCGATGCCGCGGTCTGGTTCGGCCAGCTATGCGGCGATCATCCAGGGGATCACGACTGTGCCCGTAAGTGCCAGTGCAACGCAGCGGCCCTATGTCATCACGGGCGATGCAAGCCTCTCCTATGATTTCGCCGCGGCCCGAATGTCGGGCGTGATGCGCCCCGTGGCAACCGATCGCGATAGCGGGCAGCGCTACGAACTGGGGGCGCAGAATTTTGCCGGAAGTTCCATTGTCGGCTCATCCAGCTTTTCGGGACAGTTCGAAAAGGAAATGACCATTCGTGGCATTGGCACCACTAATGGCAGCATCAACGGCCAGTTTACCGGCCCGCAGGCGCAGGAATTCTTTGCGCTCTGGAATTATGGGATGATCGATCCGGTCAATGGCGGCACGCTCAACATGGGCGGCGTCATGGTCGGCAAGCAGACGCAGTAGAACGGCCCCCAGTTCGAAAGAAAAAGGAGCTGGCGCGCAGTCCCGGCGTGCCAGCTCCCTACAACCTGGTGGCGCACCCATGCGACCGAAGAACGCAGCCAGGCTGCGTTCCCCAGACGGCGCGGGTTGCGATTAACCGTGCAATTTGATCGCGGTTTCGGCGATCCGGCGGCCCTGATAGCGGGCGCCGTCCAGTTCTTCCTCGCTCGGCTGACGGCTGCCGTCGCCGTCGGCCATGGTGGTCGCACCATAGGGCGAACCGCCACGCACCTTGTCGACGCCCATCTGACCGGCAAAGCCATAGTCCAGGCCGACGATCGTCATGCCGAAATGCAGCAGGTTGGTGATGATCGAGAAGAGGGTGACTTCCTGGCCGCCATGCTGCGACGCGGTCGAGGTGAAGGCGCCGCCGACCTTGCCGTTGAGCGCGCCGCGCGCCCACAGGCCGCCGGCCTGATCCAGGAACGAAGCCATCTGGCTCGACATGCGGCCAAAACGGGTGCCGGTGCCGATGATGATCGCGTCATAATCCGCCAGTTCGGCGACGGTCGCGACCGGGGCTTCCTGGTCCAGCTTGAAATGGGCAGCCTTAGCGACTTCCAGCGGCGCGGTTTCGGGCACGCGCTTGATGTCGACCTGCGCGCCGGCGGCGGCAGCGCCTTCGGCCATGGCCTTGGCCATCGTTTCGATATGCCCGTAGGACGAATAATAGAGAACCAGAACCTTAGCCATTGTCACGTCTCCTTGCCTGAACTGAAAGGTTGAAAAGGGTGGTCGCCCGCACAAGGGAGGGAGCATGCGGGCGACCCGGACCGGTTCGTTGGGGAGGGGGAGTAACGAACCGGCGCGTAAGCTTCATGCCTATTCGCTGTCGACCAGGACGATTTCGCTGTCCTCGATCGCAGTGATGGTGATGGGCGCGCCGCCGATGATGGCGGCGCCGTCCCGTGCCTCGAAGGTTTGGCCATCGATCTCGATCCGACCCGTCGCCGGGACCAGATAGAGGTGGCGGCCTTCGGCACTCTCATAGGTCACGCTGTCGCCGGCCTTGATCGTGCCGCCCAGCAGCCGGGCGTCGGCCCGGATGCGCAGCGCTTCCTTGTCCTCGTCATGGCCGCTGGCCAGCACCACCAGCTTGCCGGAGCGATCGCCCTTCGGGAAGGGCTTGGCGCCCCAGCTGGGCGATCCGCCGACCGAACGGGGAATGACCCAGATCTGGAACAGGGTGGTAGTCTCGTCCTCCAGATTATATTCGGCGTGGCGGATGCCGGTGCCGGCCGACATCACCTGGACGTCGCCCGCCTCGGTGCGGCCCTTGTTGCCCAGGCTGTCCTGGTGGGTGATCGCGCCGGTGCGGACATAGGTGATGATCTCCATGTCGCTGTGCGGATGGGGCGGGAAGCCCGAGCGCGGACCGATCTCGTCGTCGTTCCATACCCGGATCGCGCCCCAGCCCATGCGGGCGGGATCATAGTAATTGGCGAAGGAAAAATGGTGCCGTGCGTTCAGCCAGCCATGGTCGGCATGGCCGAGCGACGCGAACGGGCGGCGCTCGATGCGGCTCGCGGTTGTCGTGCTCATAGGGTCTGCCTTTCGATTGCGATGCCGGATGCTTCCGGCTTGCTTTCCGACAATCTAGCGATCAGGTTCGTTTCTTGAATAAGCAGTGTTGAAACGGATTGTTTCCCTATGCGCCTACCTGATTTCGAGGCCTGGGCGATGTTCGCCGCCGTGGTCGAACATCGCAGCTTTACCGACGCGGCCAAGGCGCTCAGCGTCTCCAAGGCCACCGTGTCCAAGGCGGTGACCCGCCTGGAGCAGCATCTCGACACCAGCCTGTTCAGCCGCACCAGCCGCCGCCTGGCGCTGACCGAGAGCGGCCGGCGCCTTGCCGATCATGCCCAGCGTATCCTGGCCGAAGGGCAGGCGGCGGAGGAGGCTGCGCGCGACGAGACCGCCGAACTCTCCGGCACGGTGCGGCTGGGTGCGCCGATGAATTTCGGCCTGCTGCGGATCGCGCCGCTGATCGCGCAGTTCACCAAGGAAAATCCGCTGGTCGATGTCGACCTGCATCTGTCCGATGCGAAGATCGACATTGTCGAACTCGGCCTCGACGCCACCATCCGCATCGCCGACATGCCCGACAGTTCGCTGCGCGCGCGCCGGCTGGCGGACGTCCATATGCATGTCGTCGCCTCGCCCGCCTATCTGGCCGAGCGCGGCCGCCCGACCCATCCGTCCGACCTCGGCAGCCATGACTGCCTCTGCTATTCCAACGTCACCGCGCCCGATGTCTGGCGCTTCACCGGGCCGGGGCAGCAGAATGTGACGGTGCAGGTCCGCCCGCGCATCACCGTCAACAGTGGCGAGGCGATGATGCCCGCGCTGCGGCTTGGCGTCGGCATCGCCCGCCTGCCCGATTTCATCGTCGGCGATGCGATCCGCTCGGGTGAGCTGGAGGAGATTTTGCTCGATTGGCGGCCGCCGCCCTTCGGCCTGCATCTGGTGACGCCGCCCTCGCGCCTGCGCCCGGCGCGGGTGGAGGCGCTGCTCGACTTCCTGACCCGTCACCATGGTTGCTGAGGCTGGTTTACGAAGTGCAAATTTCCGCCTTGTGATCGCCGCGGATCGCCCCTGCGAAAGGCGGAACCATGGCAGGACTTTGCTCGTTTCATCCCGTAATCCAGCTTGACTCGGCGGGCTTCGTTACGGGGTCAACGCTTTGTAAATAGATTCGTTTTTATACGACTCGCGGATTCCTGCGGGTTAGCGAAAAATTAACCTTTGTCCTTCAGAAGTTTTTTGGTTAATGATTGCGAGCAGAAACCGTTCTGGTGGGGTGAACGGACCTGCGACACGAAGGGGCTTCCAATGCGCGTGCTGCTGATTGAGGACGAACCGACCACCGCCAAGGCGATCGAGCTTATGCTCACGACCGAGGGCTTCAATGTCTACACCACCGATCTCGGGGAAGAGGGCCTCGATCTCGGCAAGCTGTACGACTATGACATCATCTGTCTCGACCTGAACCTGCCCGACATGCACGGCTATGACGTGCTGAAAAAGCTGCGGGCGGCACGGGTGCAGACCCCGGTGCTGATCCTGTCAGGCGTCGCCGAAATGGACAGCAAGGTCCGCTCTTTCGGCTTCGGCGCTGACGATTATGTCACCAAGCCGTTCCATCGCGAGGAACTGATTGCGCGCATCCACGCCGTGGTCCGCCGCTCGAAGGGCCATTCGCAGTCGGTCATCCGCACCGGCAAGCTGGCGGTGAACCTCGACGCGAAGACCGTGGAAGTGGACGGCAACCGCGTCCATCTGACCGGCAAGGAATATGCGATGCTGGAGCTGCTCTCGCTCCGCAAGGGCACGACCCTCACCAAGGAGATGTTCCTCAACCATCTCTATGGCGGCATGGACGAGCCCGAACTCAAGATCATCGACGTCTTCATCTGCAAGCTGCGCAAGAAGCTGGCGCTGGCCTGCGGTGGCGACAATTATATCGAAACCGTATGGGGCCGCGGCTATGTGCTGCGTGATCCCGATGAGGTCGAGGCGCTCGAAGCGCGGGTTGCCTGATCGACCGCTGATTGCATGTCAGGGGGTGGAAAGGCCGGCGGTCCGATGGGATCGCCGGCCTTTTCCATGTCCGCCATATTGTTACAAATTATGTAATTTCCATAGAATTAAGCTGCCATTTACCATCGATGCCTAGGCCGGGGGTGAAGGAGTTTTATGTTCATGGGCCAGGCCATTCACCCCCACAGCCGCGATGCCGTCTGGGACGCCATCTGCCGTTCGCAGGCGGTGATCGAATTTGCGCCGGACGGCACGATCCTCTGGGCCAATGACCTGTTCCTGGCGACCATGGGCTATGCGCTGGGGGAGATTGTCGGCCGCCATCACCGCATCTTCTGCGATGAAGGCCAGGCGCGCTCGGCCGCCTATGCAGCCCTGTGGGACAAGCTGGCGCAGGGCGATTTCGATGCCGGCGAATATCGGCGCCTCGACAAGCATGGCCGCGACATCTGGCTGCAGGCCACCTATAATCCGGTCTTCAATGCCGAAGGCCGAGTCGAGCGCATCCTCAAGATCGCGACCGACACCACCCCGTCCAAGATATTGCGCGCGGAACTCAAGAGCACGGTCGACGGGCTGGTCGACATTGTCGAGACGATCAGCGGCATCGCCAACCAGACCAATCTCCTCGCCCTCAACGCCACGATCGAGGCGGCGCGGGCGGGCGAGGCCGGGCGGGGCTTTGCGGTGGTCGCGGCCGAAGTCAAGAAACTGGCGGGGGACACGCGCGCGGCGACCGATCGCGCCCGCGCCATGGTGGTCGCCTCCAGCTGATCCCGTCGCCCGATTGCGGACATGATGCGGCCGGCGATCCGATGGGGATCGCCGGCCGTTTCCGTCAGGCGACGGCTACGGGGTTATGGGGTCAATCCGTGGCCTGATCGGAAGAGGAAGGGGTAGCGGCCTCGCTCTGCGGCTGGCTGGTGCTGCCATGGGTCTCGCCGCTGCCCGAAACCTGCCCGCTCGCGTCGATCGAGGCAGCGCTGCCGACGGCATTGGTCGCGTTGCCCGCGACATTGCCCGCCGCCGACCGTGCGCCGCTGGCCGTCGAGCCCGCCCGATCGCGGGCGGAGGCGACCGTGCTGCCTGCCCGATCACGCGCCGATGCCACGGTGCTGCTGGCCCGATCGCGCGCCGTCGCGACGCCGCTTTCCGTCCGGTCCCGTGCGGCGCCGACCGTGTCGCTCGCCCGGCTGCGCGCCGTATCGGCCGCGCCGGTCACATCGCTGGTGCCCAGCGTATCTACCGCCAGATTGCCGCTGGCCGATCCCGATCCGCTGGCCGAGCGGCTCTTGCCACGACGGGTTGCCGATCCTTCGGCGCGGCCATTGCCGTTGCCGCTGGCGCCGACCCGGCCATTGTCGAGGTCGATGCTGCGATCCAGACTCCCCGATCCGCCGAACGAACCACCCAGCGCGCCGCCCAGGCCGCCGGTCATGCCGCCCAGTCCGCCACCACCCAATGCGCCGCCACCGCCCAGCAACTGGGCCGATGCGGGGGCCGTGGTGAGCGCCGCGAGGCAGGCGGTTGCGATGATAATCTGCGTCTTCATGGACCGTCTCCTTGGTCATCTTGATCCGATGACAGGACAACGGCGGGGCGTTTCGCTTTAATCCCGAACGTCTAAATTTTTCTCGCAAGGCATGGAAATTCAATCCCTATTTCTGCAGGTGCCGCACAATATGCCGGCGCCATAGCCCTTGCCGCGGGCGGGTTTCGCCTCCCGCCGCAATGCCTCGACCGATCCGCCAGCCATCAGCCGCCCGGCCACCAACGGCGCCGCAAAGGATGTGCCGCGCACCTTGTCCCGGCCGCCGTGCATGTCGGCGGCCATCATGTCCGCACCGGGCGCGGCGAAATCGACATGGGCCGCGCGCCCGGCCTCGGGCAGCAACCGGTCCCGCCCGTCGACGCCGGTTACGGCGATCACCTGCGGATAGGATGCGGGGTAGGCGGGCGGGGCGGCCGGGCCGTCATTGCCGACTGCCGCGACCAGCATCACCCCCTTGTCGCGCACCAGCCGGATGGCCCCGGCCAGCAAGGGATTGTCCGGCCCGACCAGGCTGATCGTCACCACCCTCGCGCCGCGCGCCGCCATCCAGCCCAGCGCGCGGACGATGGCAAAGCTGCTGCCGCCGGCCGGATCGTCGCCATAGACGTCGGCGACCAGCAGCGGCGTGCCCGGCGCGGCGCCCTTCACGCTGCCATATCCGCCGATCAAGGACGCGACCGCCGTGCCATGGGCGCTGGCCCTTGGCGCGCCGGCCACGAAGCCGCGCTGCTCGATCGGGCCGGCCAGCGCCGGATGCGCGGCC